>NZ_MEEL01000017.1:0-137029 GCF_001724435.1 Microbacterium sp. SCN 69-37 | reverse complement strand
GTGGGCGCAGTACGACCTCGAGTGGGGTTCGCTGGGCTATCCGACGAGCAGTCCGGCCGTATCTGGGTCGTCTTACACGCAGACGTTCCAGGGTGGCACGGTGACGGTTGCGGATGGGGTTGCGACGCTGACAGCAGCGGCCGATCCCTGGCTGAACGAGCGCCTCACACAGTCCTGGCTGGGCTCGCCGATTACGCAGAGGGTGTGTGGGTTGGCTGGTGGCGGCTGTTATCAGGCGTTCCAGGGCGGGTACATCTACTCGTCGTCGGCTGGGGTGTTCGCGGTCCGTCCGGAGGTTCGGGCGTGGGCGCAGTACGACCTCGAGTGGGGTTCGCTGGGCTATCCGACGAGCAGTCCGGCCGTATCTGGGTCGTCTTACACGCAGACGTTCCAGGGTGGCACCGTCATCGTGACAGAGGGGGTTGCGCGACTTGACTGAGGAGCTCGTGTCGACATTCGACGAAACCGCCACAGCGCGCGATACGACGGTCATCATCACGTGTTGCAATCACGCTTCTTATGTCGAGCAGTGTCTGGAGTCTGTATTCCTGCAGACGGAGGTTCCGGGTGCGGTGATCGTCGTTGACGACCTGTCGACGGATGATTCCGTCGCGGTGATCCGACATTGGGTCGCCACGCATCTGAAGGACGTGACCCTGCTGGCACATGCGGAGAACAAAGGCCTGTGTCGCTCCCTCAACGACGCCCTGCATCTCGTGAGGACGCCATACCTCCTTCACATTTCCGCCGATGACTGGATGCTGCCAGCGCGTGTCGCAACCCAGATCGGTGCGCTGCGCGCGCATCCAGAGGCCGCGTTCGTCGCTAGCGACTTTCTCGAGGTCGATGCCGGGGGCCTAGAGTTGGCGACGCATGATGTGCTCCCCAGGCTCGACGGTCTCATCGGACCCGATCGCCGGTACGAGTTCATGAGCCGGATGCTCCAGGAGAATGTGGTTCCGGCTCCCGCGGTTGCGATGCGTACGTCCGCCGTTCGCAATGCGGGGGGCTGGGATGAGTCGCTCGTCTTCGAGGACTACGACATGTGGCTGAAGCTCGGCCGTCAGTATGGCGTCGCATACACGCCGGGGGTCGTCACCGCCTACCGGAATCTCCCCGGGTCGATGTCCCACGCTCAGGAGTGGCATGCGGCGATGGAGGGTAGCCTCCTTCGCATTCTCGATGGCATTCGCGGTAGTGACGCGGGGTGGGACGAGATCATTCGAGACCGCATCGCCCGGATCGGGGCGGGCTCACTCTGAAGCTGCGGGAGCAGCGGCCGTTGCGGCCAGGAAATTGTCGTAGTCGCGAATGTAATCGTCGGGATCATACGGATCGGAGGCGAGCACCAACAGCACCGCGTCCGCGCTGTAGTTGTACTGGGTCCCCCAGGTCATAGGGGGCATGAACAGCCCAATTTCCGGCGAGTCGAGAACGGCTTCGAACCTGTGGTGTCCATCATCAGCCATGACGCTGACGCTTCCGCTCACACAGACGAGAAACTGCTGGCAGCGACGGTGGGCGTGCTCGCCGCGCACTTCTCTTGACGGTACGTCATAGACAGCGAAGAAGCGCGACACCGGGAACGGAACCTCCCTTTGGAACTCGCCCACACTGAGGCTGCCTCGGGCATCCTTCGCGGATGTCAGGCGGATGAGCCGACTTCCGTTGCGCAGCGGCGGTGCCTGCTCTGGAGTCTGTGGAGTCGGCGTCACGCGTAACGTCGTGCTGTCGACATAGCCGGAAATCCGTGCCGGGTTGCCAACCACTATCGCCCCCGGCGGGACGTCGTGGGTCACGACGCTGCCGGCTCCGACCATGGCGCCGCGTCCAACGGTGATCCCGGGCAGGATCGTGGCGTTCGCTCCAATGGAGGCCCCGCGTTCCACGACAGTTGTGGCGTATGTGGCGGGTATCTGGCGGCTCCGCGGGAACGGGTCGTTGGTGAACGTCGCGTTCGGGCCAATGAACACATCATCGTGCAGGCGGACACCGTCCCAGAGCTGTGTGCCGCACTTGAGGGTCACCCGATCCCCAACGATGACATCGTTCTCGATGAAGACGCCGTCGCAGATGTTGCAGTCCGTGCCTATGACTGCTCCGGGCAGGATGTGGGCGAATGCCCACACGCGTGTGTCGGCACCGACGTTCTCGGATTCGCAGAGTGCCTGTGGGTGAATCCGTGGTGTCATCTGACCATTATGGATGGTCGAGAGGTCAGAGTGAACGGAGTGCCGTCGCGACTCGGTCCACCTCTTCGTCGGTCATATGGGGGAACAGTGGCACTGTGAGAATCTCAGCGGCGGCACGTTCAGCGTGAACGAGAACTCGCCGAGGTCGCTCGATCGGCTGCAGGTGGTCCGGCACCGGGTAATGCACATCGGTGCTGATCCCCTTTCCCTGCAGGTGTTCCCGCACGGCGGCGCGATCGCCACTTCGAAGGACGGCGAGGTGCGCGACGAAGCCGCTGGCGACGCGGTTGACCATCGCGTCAGTGGCGTCTTCGTATGCCTGGTGGACGGCACGGCGGCGAGCAGTCAGCGTGGGTAGGAGCGCAAGGCGCTCCCGGACGACCGCCGCTTGAAACTCGTCCATGCGCGAGTTCCTGCCGCGCGGGTCGGTTACGACGTATTTCTGCTCCCAACCGTATTGACGCAATTGGCGCGCCTTCGCGGCGACCTCTGGTTGCGAGGTGAGTATCGCCCCACCGTCGCCGATGGCTCCGAGATTCTTCGTGGGATAAAAGCTGGTGATGGCGACGTCCCCGATCGAGCCGAGAGGCCGGTCCGCAAGCATGCCACCGAATGCTTGCGCGGTGTCCTCGATCACCATGATCCCGCGGGGGCGGCACCAATCGACGAGAGCCGCGACGTCCGCGGAAGCCCCGAAGAGGTGGGTGACGACAACCGCCGCTGGGCTGATCCCTTCCGCTGTCACGGCCTCCTGCAGCGTGTCAGTCGTCATTAGCAGGCTGTCTGGGTCCACATCGACAAATACGACCGGTGCACCCAGGCTCCGAGCCGCAGCGGCGGCATAGCCGCCGGCGTTGGCTGCGGTGTAAACGGGCCTCCCGGCGCCGACTCCCACAGCAGCCAGGGCGATTTCCAAGGCAGCGGTACCGCTACCGACGACGACGGCGTATGCGACGGATGCGGCGGTGGCCAACTCCTGTTCGAGTGCTTCGTTCTCGGGGCCGAGGATGAACCACCCTGACGACAGCACTCGTTGAAACGCGGACGCGATAATCTTTTGGTCCGCAATCGCGGCGCGTGCCGGGTCTGAAACGCGGATGACGGGTGCCGAGTTAGCGGGGTTGCTCACGGAGTTCGGCAGGTCGGCCATGGCACAATTGTAAGCGGCGGGGGTCCCCTGTCTTCCTTCTCCCGCACGTCCAACTTCTGAGGAAGTATGTCCCAAGTGGTTCCCGCGTTGTCAGTTGTGGTTACGGTGCATGCGGAGGGCCGACTACTTCGGCCAACGCTTCGTTCTATTCAGGCTGCCCTGGAGCATGTGCGCGATGAGTTGGGCCTGACGGCCGAGCTTCTCCTTGTCGGAGACCGCGTCGACGCAGCTACCCGCGTCGAGGTCACGCGATGGGAATCGATGCCGAACTTGCCCTTTGCGGTGCGCGTGATCGAGGTCGATCTCGGCGAATCTGGCGCCGCTCGCAATGTCGGAGTGTCGACCGCGGCTGGGGAGTTCGTCGCGCTCGTGGACGGAGACGACCTCGTTTCCGTGAACTATTTCGCCGAGGCCATCACCCTGCTTAGGAGGAGTGAGGTGGAGATGGTCGCGCACCCGCAGTATGTGTTGAGTTTCGGTGCGCGTTCGTTGCTTTGGGAGGTCGACAGTATGCTGGGCGGCCACGTCGACTACCGGGACCTACTCCGGCACAATTTGTGGCCGTCATCATCCGTCGCCCGTCACGCGACCTATGCACGGTTTCCCTTCCGGTCGCTGGATCCTGAACTCGGATACGGGCCGGAGGACTGGGTGTGGAACATCGATACGGTCACGGCTGGGATCACGCACGCGTCCGTGCCAGGCACGGTGTTCTTCTACCGTGTTCGCAGCGCAGGTGGAGTGAATCATCGTCATTCCCGTTCTTTGCTCCCGCCCATCGATCTGGCGGGGCTAAGGGCGGCGATGCCCGCCTTGCCCCCGGGGGATTCGAAGGGTGAGCGGGAACGGCCGTCCCTCGCGCACCGTGTGTACGAACGTGCACTACCGGTCGTCCGGGTGGCGACATGGTGGCTGAGCTTCGAACTGAAGCACATGATTTACCGCTCCGTGCGGTGGGCGTACCGGCTCATGCGTGGGCGGCGTGGCGCGGGGACAACAGGCGAAGATGAAAACCTGGACCCGGAAATCGAGCGGATCTTGCGTCTGGCTGCCGAAATCGATCCCGCGATCTCCTGGACCGCGCATTCATACTCGAAGCTGCAGGCATGGCACGCGCGGGATGACGGATATGTAGAGGTCTTAGAGGCGGCGCTCGCCGAAATGGGTAGCAATCCCGCGGCTCTCGTGCTTGCGCCCTGGGTGGGCGTTGGCGGTGCGGATACCGTTGCCCTGAACTATGCGCTCGCGCTAGCCGAGTCGCCTGGTTTCGAAGGTCGCACGACGATTGTGGGCACTTTCCTTCAGGAGCGGACCGTGCACGAACGGATCCCCGGCAACGTGAAGTATGTGCACCTGTGGGATCGATGGCTGGAACTGCCGCCGGAGGTACGTCGGCGTCTCCTAGCGCAGTTCATCGTGTGGGCGGACCCTTCCGTCGTGATATCCGTGAACTGCTTCCATCTCACCGAGTCTCTGACGGAGTACAACCGCCAGATCTCCACCGGACGACGCGTGTTCACGACCCTTTTTGCCTTTGACCGAATCGGGTTCGGGCTTCCGGTGAATCCCATCACGGATGACAGCCAGCGTCAGTGGCTCGATTCAACCGCAGGCGTGATCACGGACAATACGGCAACCGCCCGCCTCGTGGAGGACATCCTGGCGTTGCCTAAGGACCGAGTCCTCGTCCATCGCCAACCGGTGACGAAGCAGGAGACGGCTTTGCCCCGGGGCACCCGGGCCTACAACAACGAGTACTTCTCCGCTCTGAACCCGTTCCGACTGCTGTGGCCGCATCGGCTCGATGAGGAGAAGCAACCGGAAGCGCTCATCCTCATCGCGGACGAGCTTCGGCGTCGACAGATTCCGGCTGTCATCGACGTATGGGGCCAGCGGGTGATGTCGGACGAGGGTGACGGCCTCATCGACCGACTCGAACACGCAGGAGTACGGTACCGTGGGCCGTACACCGGGGGACTGGCCGCTCTCGACACCTACGACTATCATGCGCTGCTCCTCACCTCGAAGTCTGAGGGGCTGCCGTTGGTTCTCGTCGAGGCGCTTCTGCGGGGCTTGCCCGTTATCTCGGCCGCTGTAGGGGGGGTTCCGGACCTGATAAGAAACGGCGAGACCGGTCTGCTCGTGCCCCATGCGTATGCCGCGGAGGAGTTCGCCGACGCGATCAGGAGCCTCATGGCGGATCTACTGTTGCGGAGAAGGATCATCGAGTGCGGGTACGAGCGTGCGCGCTCATGTCATTCGTGGAGTTCATTCGTTGCAGTCGTGGGCGAGGACATCGTCGCGGGATCACGGAGATAACCCGCAATCTCCGCCAGGCTCGCATCGAATGCTCGTGGAGTATGGCGATCGCGCACTCGCTTCATGGCGGCCGCTGACCGCGCGCGAGCTAGTTCCGGTTCAGCCCAGATCTCCTCCAGGCGGTCCACGTAGCTGCCGACGTCTCTGAAATCTGCGACCGGATAGCCGGTCGTGTTGTCCAGGACTTCGTTGACGCCGCCCACGTCAGCGGCGACGGATGGGATGCCGCACCCCATCGCCTCAAGCAACGACAGGGGAACGCCCTCCCACTCGCTCGTGAGGATGTAGGCACCGAATCGGGAGAGAGGAAGCTCCGCGAATCGCTCGTACGGCGGGTGCCGGTGCGCGCCGTACGCCTCCAACTCCGCGAGCACCTTATCGATGGCGGCATCGGCCATGACGGGCTCTCCGTAGAAGTGAAACTCGAAGGGAAGCTTTCGAGCTCGACTCTCGGCCACGATATCCGCGAAGATATCCAGCCGCTTCGCCAGATCGAACCGGCCGGCCCACAATACTCGAAGCGCGTCAGTGCGCGAATCGGCGCCGAGGCGAGCCGAATCAACCGGCAGGTCAACGACGCTGCGTTGTACCGCAAACTTTTCCGCGGGGTATCCGAGTTCTGCCACCGCCGCGTGCGCGAAGTGCTGGCTGTCGACCAGAACGGCTCGGACGGGAGCCAGAAAGTCAGGTCGTCGCAAGAAGAGGACCGACGTGCGCTCTCCGTCCTCCGTGCGATCAAACGAGAACGTCGACAAGAAGATGTTGCATATCGCGTCGAGCTCGCGGCCCCATCGCTCCACCACGTCGTATGCGATGGTCGAATTGAAAGCGTGGACCGTCCGGACCCGCTTCTGCGCGATCACCTGTGGAATGATCCAATCGACGAACGCGCTTCGGGGCACGCCCTGTCCGAGGAACTCCCTGAGCTCGACAACGTGCACCTCGGGTGGAAGCTCGCGAATCCGACGCGACTCCGCGTTCTCCGTCGTGATGAGTGCGACGGTCGCCATCGGATCGGCGCGCTGGACGGCCCGAAGATACTCCAGCAGAACCGAATCGCCACCGCCCGTGTTGAACCAGGGGGCGAAGAAGAGGTAGTCAATGTGGGATGGCAGTCGCGTGGCGATCTGCCAATACGCGTCGATGCTGAGGCAAAGGTCCGGCGGGTAGGGTTCTCCCCATCGCTCGTACCATGTGTCGACGGCTGGGCGGGGGAAGGGGAGGAGCGGTTCTATCCGGTTCTGCTCGACCCACATCCGACGGACATCCGGAGCAAATCTCTCCCGGACTGGAACGGTGCGGCGAACGAGTGGGAGTCTGCGCAGCCTGATCCATGCTCGGCGCGCCAGCTGCGTGGGGAGGCCGGGCCTGGTGGTTGGGGATACCGCGTGGCGTTCTCGTTGACTCGCGCCGGGCAGCGCGCTGAGCGGAGTGAGCACAGGACGCGTCGATTCCCAAGGGGCGCTGTCTGTCCAGACGCGGTGGAACCCGACTGTGCCCGAGACGGGGATTTGCCGCACGCGCGCAAGGACGAGACGGATCCCGCTCGGAAGCGCGCTTCCTTCCTGCCTAAAGGCTGGCTCGAGGACGGAGCGTGCTCCAATAAGGGTCGGTGACCACACGCGCATGTGCGCGACCAAGGCCGCGGGCCGGTCATCATCCGTACCGTCCCAGGACAGCTGGGGCCAGGTCCCGCTGCGCCTTCCGAACGTCAGAACCATCGCCGGGCGGGCGGATCCGCCGCTGCGCGCCGCCGCTATGAGGCCGAGTCGGAACCAGTTTGCGGACACGAGGTCGCCAGCATCGAAGAGGGCGAGGTAGTCGCCTGAAGAGCTGAAGATCCCGTCGCGAATCATCTCGCTGAGTGAATTCGTCGATGAGTGCGTGATCGAGATTGGTAATGATATCGACTGGGTGGCGAGCCAGCGCGTCAGGTATTCGCCAGCGTCGGGTGTTGTTACGAGTTGTATACCAAGGTCATCCGTGGTGAGCTCGGTGGCCGCCCGCAGGATGGAGCGGAGGGTAGGAACGGCCTCCCTGCCGTGGCGGCGCACGGTGACGATTGCGGTGAGAGATGTCATCGGCCGGGTCGCCAACGCCCCGTGAGGCGCAGCAGGAGAGCGCGCACTCGGAAGTCGATCGTGTGTGTGAGCTGGCGCTCCAGCTCATTTGTGCGGGAAGAGAGCGACTGGAGGCTGTCACGCACCTCGTCGAACCGATCGTCCAGGAATCGAGTGAGGTACAGGGGGAGGCCGAGGCCGGCCTCTCCTACGTAGCCCCGAAGGGCACGATCACGGACCTGCCGATCCATGATTCGGTGGAGGCCGGCGGAATCGACCACTGAGTTACCGAGGGGGCCCGTGGAAGCGGGCCGCTGGTGCCAGTACGCGAGGGGCACGCCGTCGATGAATCCGATGCCCCCATGCGCCGCTAACCGCAGGTTGCACTCCCAATCTCCGGTGACAGGAAGTGACTCGTCGAACAAGCCCACGGCATCGAGGGCGGAGCGTCGTATGAGCAACGAGATCGGGACGCAGGTGTTGAAGCGGAGCAGGTCGAAGAGGGTGACGCTCGATAGTTGGGGGAGGAATACCTCGCGTGAGATCTCCTCGACATGATCGTTAGAAATGCGCTCCCAGACAATCTCGGTACGAACCGCTACCGCCGACTGCGGGTGAGACTGCAGATGCGCGACCGTCGCCGCCAGGAACGAGGGGGCCCAGGTGTCGTCGTCATCGTGGATGGCCACGAACTCCGCCTGCCCGCGTCGAACGGCTTGATTCGAGGCCGCCTCCATGCCCCGGCTGTGCGCGTTATGGATGACCTCGACGCGATCGCCAAGTATGTCGGCGCGCGAAGAGACCACCGAGTCGACGCGGGCGGAGTCCCCGCCGTCGTTCACTAGCGTCAGTGTCCAGTCATCGTAGGACTGAGCGAGCACATCGTCGATCGCGCGCGTAAGCAGACCCGGCCGATCCTTTGTGCGCATCACGATATTGACGCGACCGGCGTTGAAGTCGGGCACATTCACTCCATCCCGCGCTCGAGTGAGTCTCCGGTCTCAAGCGCAATCTAGAATAGCTCGATGGGTGCGTAGGTGCCGGAAGGGAATCATGACGACATCGAACCTGCCGACGGCGCCGCTCCGAGCGCCGGGAGTCGGCGTTGGGCTGGTCGGCGTTCTGAAACGCCGGCACCTTCTGGGCCTACTCGTCCGGAAGGAGGTCCAGATTCGCTATCGAGGGTCCGTCCTCGGGTGGTTCTGGTCGTATGTTAAACCGCTTGTTCAGTTCGTTGTGTTCTTCGTCGCTCTGGGTGTTTTCCTGCAGCTCAACAGCGCGATCGAGTTCTACCCCGTTTACCTGCTGACGGGAATGACTGCGGTGACCTTCTTCAATGAGGCGTTTTCGAACGGCACCCGCAGCATCGTCGACAACGGTGCGCTGATCAAGAAGATCTACCTGCCGCGCGAGCTCTTCCCCGTCGCGAGCACTCTCGTCGCAGTGGTGAACACGATTCCGCAAGTCATCGTGATCCTCGTGCTCGCGATGGTGTTTGGCTGGTCATTCTCGCTCGGCGCGCTGGGAGCGATCGTGCTGGGGCTGGTGATCGTCGCGGTGCTCGCCACAGGGATGGGGCTGCTTTTCGGTGCCGTCAACGTCGCCTTCCGCGATGCTCAGAGCTTTGTAGAGATCATCGTGATGTGTGCGATGTGGGCGTCGCCGGTGATGTATCAATGGCAGATGGTCGCTGACCGATTGGGTGACCTCGGCTTCCTGCTGTATCGATTGAACCCGTTGACGATCGCGGTCGAGCTCTTCCACTACGGCTTCTGGGCGCCGATCACGTCCGAGGCGCAACCCCTGCCGGGCTTGTGGGCGTTCTCGCTGGTCGCGCTCGTCGTATCCATTGTCGTGCTGGCCGTTGGACAGCTCGTGTTTCGACGGCTGGAGGGCCGCTTTGCTCAGGAGCTCTGACCTATCGAACGCGGCGATCGTTGTCGATAGAGTGCATAAGACGTTCAAACTGCGTCACACGCACTCCTTCAAAGAGACTTTCCTCGCTGCCATCAAGCGGAAGCCGCTCACCACGGACTTTCACGCTCTCGACGACGTGAGCTTCTCGGTTAACCAGGGAGAATCTGTCGCCCTGCTCGGATTCAATGGGTCTGGGAAGTCGACCATGCTCAAGCTTGTGTCCGGGGTGATGACCCCGGACAGCGGACGTGTCCTCACTCGCGGGCGCGTCGCCGGACTCATCGAGGTCGGAGCTGGCTTCCACCCGGACCTCTCTGGACGCGAGAACATCTATCTGAATGCGGCGATTCTTGGGATGTCTAAGAAGGAAACTGACGCTCGGTTTGAGGAGATCGTCGCTTTCAGCGAGATCGAGGAGTTCATCGACACGGAAGTCAAGCACTATTCCTCCGGGATGTTCCTCCGGCTGGCCTTTTCGGTGGCCATCCACACCGAGGTCGACGTGCTGCTGATCGACGAAATCCTTTCGGTCGGGGATGAACCGTTTCAGCGCAAGTGCCTCGCGCGTATCCGTGACCTGCATTCGCAGGGGCGAACCCTAGTCGTGGTCAGTCATGACCTGGACATGGTCGCCAACCTTTGCGACCGCGGGATTCTCCTGCAGAAGGGGCGCGTGGCCTTTGACGGACCGAGTGGCGAGGCCGTTGCACGGATGCGTGCCTAACCGCGGGGCCCGAAGCCTTCGGCCTCACGGGTTCTCAGCGAGGGGGCGCGGGAAGATCTGGAGCACTTCGCGCATGCGCCCGGTATCGGCGACGCTGAAAGACGGTTCATCCGACAGATAGGTCTCGTAGGAGCCTGGCCTCGCCCCCCTGTGGAGATCTGCGTTCGAGGTGCCGATGCCGGTGCCGACGTTCACGACCCCGCCGCTTTGCAGATCGGCCGCGGAGATGCTTGCGTGTATGGCGTTGGCGACATCATCTACGTGGATGTAGTCGCGGACGAACGGCGCGCCGAGCCTAAGCCGCACGCTCGTGTCGCCGTACGCCAGCCTGTTGATCAAGGACTTATCGAGCCCCACGCCGTAGACGTTGAAGAGTCGAAGCGAGATACCACTCAGCGATCCCTGAGCGCTGGCTTCGGTCAGGACGTCCTCCATACGGATCTTCAGCCGCGCGTAGTCCGTCGTACCGTGTCGTGGCGCCCATTCGGCGAAAGGTCTGGTTCCGGCATCACCATAGACTGCACTGCTCGACGCAAAGACAATTCGCTCGCAGCCTGCGGCGGCGGCGTTGCGCACAAACGCCTCCCACGCATCGATGGCTGGAAGGTCCGCGGCCCCGGCCGTATTGACGGGATTGGCGAGCGAGATGATGCAGCGGGGGCGGACATCCAGCAGTGTTTCCCGGGTTCCAACGGTGTCGAGTAGGTCGAGGCGTCGGCCAGTTCCACTTCGGGAGGTGCTGACAAATGCCGTCCGGTGCGAGTCCAGAACGTGCGCCACGCGTCGCCCGATGGGACTGGTGCCCCCCAGCAGCAGGACGTCTGTTCGCGTCACTGGAGTCTGGCGAAGCCGAAAGACCGCAGTGCGTCCTTCAGCTCCCCGTCCGAAATCGAGTAGCTCAGCGTGCGCCTCAGGGTCTCTCGAGCCCATGCGATCGTGTCGCCCTCCTCATGCTCGTCGTCCTCCGTGACGACCATGATCTTCGGGTGAGAGGTGCGGTCGACCATACTCGCGCGATAGGACAGCTCCTCATACATCTTCTCGCCGGGGCGAAGGCCGATGATATCCACCTTGAGCCGCGGATTCACCGCGTCGATAAGGCCCTGAGCCAGATCGACCACGCGAATCGGCTCACCCATATCGAGCACGAAGAGGTCGCTGCCACGCCCGGCGATGGCTGACTGGATGACGAGCTGAGCGGCTTCGTCGATCGTCATGAAATAGCGCGTGATCTCCGGGTGCGTCACGGTGAGATTCACCTGCCGCGCCAACTGGCGACGGAAGATCTGCATGACGCTGCCCTCGCTCTCGAGGACATTCCCGAATCGTACAGCCGAAAAGATGGTTTCCGTCTGGCTCCCCAGGTCGCGCATCAGTAGTTCCCCGATTCGCTTCGTCGCTCCCATGACGTTGGTCGGGTTGACGGCCTTGTCGGTGGAGACGTATATGACACGCTCCGCTCCGGCGGCCGCGGCTTGCTCGAATACGTTGAGGGTTCCCCACACGTTGTTGTTGAAAGCCTCGACCGGGCTGTGCTGCATCAGTGGCACGTGCTTGTATGCCGCCACGTGGAAGACGTACTCGGGCCGGTACCTCTCCATCAGTTGAGACATGCGCGGAGTTGACTGGACGTCGGCGATCTCGAGCCGAACCTCACTCGCTTCATGGAACTCGTGACCGAGCCGGAACATGGCGCTCTCAGATCGATCCGCACACACCACGACCTCCGGCCCGAGCGCCTGCAACTGGGCGACCAGGCGTGAACCGATAGAACCTGCCGCGCCGGTCACCAGGATCCTGCGATCTGCGATGATGTCTCGGGCGTGCATCATGTCGTGCTTGATGGGCGCGCGACCGACCAGATCCAGGACATCGATGTCGGTGAGGTCGTCCACGGACACACGCTCACGAGAGACCACCCGGTAGGTGCGGGGGACGATGGCTATTTCCACGGCGGGGCGGGGGACACGGGTGACAAATTCTCTCACCACCGCGGCGTCGGCTGAGGGGATGGCGAGGTAAACCATCTGAACCGCCCGCGCCTCACATACGAAGGCCACGTCGGCGAGGGTGCCGAGGATGTCGTCGCCCGTTAAGGTGTCGTCCAAGTAACCCACCACGACGTCACCGGCCTCGACGACATCCTCCGCCAAGGAACGACCGGCAGTCCCGGCCCCGGCGATAAGGACGCGCTTGTGGTTGGCGGGTGTTGAGTTCTTGCCCGGTTTGGGCTCGGCGGATGAGTTATCCATGCGTGTTGGTCGTCCTCATGAACTGTGTTGAACCTGCCTGGGGTGTGGGGCCCGCTAACCACGCGGTCAGTGTGGGAAGCGCTGGGGCGGGCCGGTAACCGAGCTCTCGGAGACGATCCAGGTTGAGGACGCTGTTCTGGGGGCGCGGTGCGATCGGGGTCTTGGCGTCGGCGTAGTACTGCTCGGTGGTGACGGGGGTGACGCGGTCGGGGTCGTGTCCGGTGAGTCGGTAGACGTCGCGGGCGATGTCGTACCAGGTGGTGGGTTCGCCACCGTTGGTGACGTTGTAGAGGCCGTACGGCGCCCGGGAGTCGACCAGGTGCTGGATGGCGTCGGCGATCGTGGCGGTGAAGGTCAACCTGCCGGTCTGGTCGTTGACGACGGACGGGTTGATGCCGCGTTCGGCGAGTGCGGCCATGGTGCGGACGAAGTTGTTGCCGTCGCCGATGACCCAGCTGGTGCGGATGATGTAGTGGCGGGGGACGGTGCTGACGACAGCGTCCCCGGCGGCTTTGGTCTGTCCGTACACGCCCAGCGGAGAGACCCGGTCGGTCTCGGTGTAGGGGCCGGTTTTCGTGCCGTCGAACACGTAGTCGCTGGAGACGTGGACGAAGGTGATGCCGTATCCGGTGGCGATGCGGGCGAGGGCGGCGACGCCGGTGACGTTCCCGGTCCACGCGGCGGTGCGTCCTTCGGGGCTTTCCGCGGTGTCGACGGCGGTGTAGGCGGCGGCGTTGATGATGGTGTCGTAGTCGCGCCAGCGGCGCGCGGTCTCGAGCCCGGGGGCGGTGAGGTCGAGGGTGTCTCGGGTGGTGTATTCCACCCAGGGCTGGTCGCCGTATGCGGCGCGGAGGGCTTTCCCGAGTTGCCCGTTCGATCCGACGATGAGGGTCTTCTTCGGCGGGATGGGGGTGACGTCGGCCAGCCGGGGGTGGGCGAGGTCTTTCGCGGAGATCTCGACCTGATCCAGCGGGATGGGCCAGTCGATCGCGGCGGTCTCGTCGGCGAGGTTGAGGAAGGAGTAGGACGCGTCGGGGGACCAGTGGTCGTTGACGAGGTAGGTGTAGGCGGTGTCGGGTTCCAGGGTCTGGTAGGAGTTGCCGACGCCGCGGGGCACGAAGATCGCTTTCGACGGGTCGAGTTCGGTGGTGTAGACGGCACCGAAGGTGGGGCCTTCGCGCAGGTCCACCCAGGCGCCGAAGATCCGCCCGGACGCGACGGAGACCCATTTGTCCCACGGTTCGGCGTGGATCCCGCGGGTGGTACCCACCTGGTCGTTGAAGGAGATGTTGTTCTGCACCGGCCCGAAATCGGGGAGGCCCGCGGGCACCATCTTCTCGCGTTGCCAGTTCTCCTTGAACCAGCCGCGGGAATCGCCGTGCACGGGCAGGTCGAACACGACGAGTCCGGGGATGGGGGTGTCGGTGCGGGTGAGCTGCTTGCCGAACTCGGTCATGCCGGGTCTACTGTCCTTTCGCGGCGTAGAACGCTTCCACGCCGTCCTTGGTGGGGGCCCACCAGGGTTCGTTGGTCTGGTACCAGGCGATGGTGTCGGCGAGGCCTTGTTCGAAGTTCTGGAATTGCGGGGTCCAGCCGAGTTCGGTGCGGAGCCGGGTGGAGTCGATCGCGTAGCGGAGGTCGTGGCCGGCGCGGTCGGTGACGTGGTCGTACGCGTCGGCATCCTGTCCCATGAGGGTGAGGATGAGTTCGACGACGTCCTTGTTGTTCTTCTCCCCGTCCGCGCCGATCAGGTAGGTTTCCCCGATCCGACCCTTGTCGAGGATGGTGAGGACCGCGCTGGAGTGGTCGTCGGCGTGGATCCAGTCCCGGACGTTCTCCCCGGCGCCGTACAGTTTGGGACGGATGCCGCGGATCACGTTGGTGATCTGGCGGGGGATGAACTTCTCCACGTGCTGGTAGGGGCCGTAGTTGTTCGAGCAGTTCGAGATCGTCGCCTGCACCCCGAACGAGCGCACCCACGCGCGCACCAATAGGTCGGAGCCGGCCTTGGTGGACGAGTACGGGGAGGACGGGTTGTAGGGGGTGGTCTCGGTGAACCGGGCCGGGTCGTCGAGTTCCAGGTCGCCGTACACCTCGTCGGTGGAGATGTGATGGAACCGGCGGTCGTGCTTCCTTGCGGCTTCCAGCAGCGTGTACGTGCCGATGATGTTCGTGTCCAGGAACGGCCGCGGGTCGTTCAGCGAGTTGTCGTTGTGGGATTCCGCCGCGTAGTGCACCACCGCGTCCACGTCGGCGAACAGCTCGTCCACCAGTGCCGCGTCGGCGATGTCGCCCTTCACGAACCGGAACCGGTCCGCAGGCAGCCCGTCCAGGGAAGCGAGGTTCCCGGCGTAGGTGAGCTTGTCCAGCACGGTGACGTGGTCATCGGTGTGCGCGAGGACGTGGTGGACGAAGTTCGATCCGATGAACCCGGCACCACCGGTGACCAACAGGTTGCGCGCCATCAGCGGCCTCTTTCCAGGGTTTCGAGAAGGTAGGTGCCATAGCCCGACTTCACGAGCTTCTCGGCACGGGTGCGCAGTTCGTCATCGGTCAGGAACCCCTGCCGCCAGGCGACCTCTTCGGGCACACCGATCGACATGCCGGTGCGGCGCTGCATCGTGCGGACGTACTCCGCGGCATCCGTCATCTGATCGAACGTGCCCGTATCGAGCCACGCCGTGCCACGCGGGAGCACCTCGACCTGCAGCTTTCCGCGGTCGAGGTAGGCCCGGTTGACGTCGGTGATCTCATACTCGCCCCGCGCACTGGGAGCGAGGTTCCGGGCGATCTCGACGACATCGTTGTCGTAGAAGTACAGGCCGGGAACGGCATAGTTGCTCTTCGGGGTCGCGGGCTTCTCCTCCAGCGACACCGCGCGACCCGCCTCGTCGAACTCGACCACGCCGTACGCGGCGGGCTCCGCCACCCAGTACGCGAACACCGCCCCGCCGTCGACGTCGGCGTACTGCTTCAGCTGCCGGCCGAGGCTCGGCCCGTAGAGCAGGTTGTCGCCGAGCACCAGAGCGACCTTCTCGTCGCCGATGAAGTCCGCGCCGATCGTGAACGCCTGTGCCAGCCCGTCGGGCGACGGCTGCTGCGCGAACGTCAGGCGGATGCCGAACTGCGACCCATCGCCCAGCAGCCGCTCGAAGAACGGGCCGTCGTGCGGCGTCGTGATCACGAGGATGTCATCGATGCCCGCCAGCATGAGCGTCGACAGCGGGTAATAGACCATCGGCTTGTCATAGACCGGGATCAGCTGCTTGGACACGCCCAGCGTGATCGGGTGCAACCGAGTGCCAGAGCCGCCCGCGAGAATGATGCCTTTCACCCGACCATCGTTTCATACCTCGTGCGTGGCCTGATCGCGACGCAGAGGAGTGGCGTCATCTCACTCGCCGAGGCAGGCGGTCGCTTCGAAGAGTGCCGCATCGCCCCTCCGAGCGATCTCGGTGACCGTCGAGTCAGCGCTCTGCTCTCGCGCTATCTCGGCGGCATCGTCTGTCCCCGGCAGTATCGAGGTCTGGCCGCGGTAGACGCCGTAAGTCCCGAAGTCCAATGCCCAGTAGGCGTTCAGTTTCGCGATCAGCGGGCAGACTTTGGGGTCGGTGCCCGCTTCATCCCAGTGGGCGAGCAGATAGGCCTCATCCGCCGTTCGCTGACCGAAAGCGTGCGGCGCGAGCGCGGTGCGCTGCGCGAAAGCGGGAGTGAGAGAAGCGCCCGTGAACGGGTCGCCGACGACCACCCCGTCGGTCGGCACCAGCTCATGCACACTCGTCATCAGTGCACGCTCGTCATCGGTCAGGAGTGCTTGCCCGTCGTGACCGAAGGACTGACGAATCCACTCTTGCGCCTGCGGGAGAGGCCCGAAGGTGGATGCCACGAGCAGCACACCGGCAACCAGGACCGTCGAGATCGATCCGGCGAGGCGACCCCACCCGATCGCCGGAACGCGGGACACTTCCCGTGCGCAGAATCTCGTCAGCGCAAGGCCGCCGGCAACGAGGAGGGGGGCGGCGCCGACTACGAGCAGAGCACCCGCGCGTTCGGTGTCGCGATACCAGACTCCGGAAACGAGATCACGTAGACCCGCGTGCGTCACTGCGGCCGCCCCGAAGTAGATCACCGCACCGATCGCGAACACCCCGAGCGCGGGCCAGAGCGCACGAGTGCGCCTCGCCGTCGCCGCGAGTCCGAGAGCGAGAAGCGCAGCCATCGCCCACGCGATCGCGCCTGTGCCGGGGGAGACGGTGACGATGGAGCCGATGGCTTGTCTGTAGTCCTGACTTGGTTGCCACGGGGCTGTATCGAGCGTTGGTCGGATCAGGAGGAAGACCGCTGCGGTTGCGCCGAGGTACGCAGCGCCGACCGTGATCGCCCACCGGCGCGTCCGCGAGGATCGCCCGGAGCGGAACAGGAAGTAAACGGCGAACGGCGACCCGAACAGTGCAGCGGCGATCAGGACGCTCGGGTGTGTCAGCGCGACGCCTGGGGCGATCACCGCCAAGGCCGCCACGATGCCAGCCAATGAGGCGCGAGGCGCACGCGATCTACCGAAGAACTCCACGATCAGTGCCACCACGACCGGCAGAAGTGCCAGCCCGGCGAGGAACGGGTACAGCACGCCGAAGGAGAGCATGCGGTAGGGGAAAGCGGCGAGCGACGCGCTCACAATGGCCGTGAGCACAATGACATCGACGCGCACCCCGAAAAGACGTGTCGCGAGGAAGGTCATCGATAGTGGCCACACCACGCTCGCGAGGATGATCGAGACTGCATTGAGCACGACCGTCACGTCGCCCGCCCCGAGCCCCATGACCATCGCCGCGAGATCGTGGAATGCCGCCGGGTAGAACCCCGCCGACGCCTCCGTCAGGTTTCCGAGCGTGAGCGACGATCCGTTACCCGTCTGATGAATGATCGCGGTGGCGTTGAGATGGAAGATGTTGTCGAAGAGCTGGGCGATCTCTGACGGTGCTCCGACAGCGGTGATGATGCGGTACCCGATCATCGTGGCACTCAGGGCGATGGCCACGGCGACTGCCACACGCACACTCCATCGCGCCGGAGCCGGCAGATCCGCCGAGGTATCCCGCCCCTCATCGAAAGGGTGAGTCGACAACCAAGACCTGCCGCGCAGCGCAACGCGGACAGCGAGCGTGATCGCAACAGAGATACCGACGGCGATTGCGAACGCGGTGATGGAGAAAGGCACGCCGATCACCGCGACTGCGATGGCTGAGACGCCCGCCAGCGTGAATGACAGCGGCGTCGCCAGGGCCCACAGGCGGTAGCCGCGTCCCCCCGCGGCCGCCGCCACAAGTCCACCTGGCACGAACAGGACGACGGCTGCTGCCATCATCACGGGCAACGCTTCGAGCCAGCTCGACATCTCCACCTGCATCCGGAAGGCAACAACGACGGCATTGACTTTAGCAACCCGCGGATCCGCGATCCCTGGGCGAGTCTCGTGCGACCTACACTGGGTGTGATGGCGACTACATCCGATCGCGCGCTCGTGATCATTCCCGCATGGAACGAAGAGCGCAACGTTGCGAACACTGTCCGCGAAGTGCGGTCCGCATCGTCGGAGTACGACGTCATCGTGGTCGATGACGGATCGAGCGACGGGACCGCTGCGGCCGCACGGGCAGCCGGCGCCACCGTTCTTGCGTTGCCGTTCAATCTTGGTGTCGGGGGCGCGATGCGTACAGGATTCACCTACGCTCAGCGCCACGGATACCGGCGCGCCATCCAGGTCGACGCGGACGGCCAGCACAACCCGGCGGACATCGACCGCGTCTTGGCGGGATTGCGGACCGCGGACATATCGATCGGCGCTCGCTTCGCGGACGTCGGCGACTACGAGGTCCGCGGACCTCGACGATGGGCGATGGTCTTCCTCGCCCGGGTGCTCTCCTCCGTGACGAAGACGCGTCTCACCGATGCGACGAGCGGATTTCGCGCGGCGGGACCGCGCGCGATCGACCAGTATGTGCGGTATTACCCGGCCGAATACTTCGGGGACACTCTCGATTCCCTGGTCGCCGCAAGCCACGCCGGACTGACGGTGACGCAGGTGCCGGTGGCCATGAGGGCTCGCGCGCACGGCACTTCCACCCAGAGCACGGTCGGAGCGACCAAGTATCTGCTACGGGCGATGTTCGCGCTCCTTCTCGCCCTCATGCGCCGGCCGCGCACGGCGACGGTGGCGATCGGTTCTGAGGGGGACGCATGATCGTGGCCGTAGGCATCGGCCTCGCGCTCGCCATCCTGCTGATCGTGGGACGTCTGCTGCTGCGCCGTTCGCTCCGCGAGAAGTACGCCGTCATGTGGATCGCGATCGCCCTCGTGGTGCTCGTGCTGGGGCTGTTTCCGCAGCTGCTCCTCGGTTTGACAGATGTGCTGGGCGTGCAGGTACCCGCGAACCTTCTTTTCGCCCTCGCGATCGTCTTGCTCCTGGGCGTCGCCCTGCATCTGTCCTGGGAGCTCTCTCAGGCGGAAGAGGAGATTCGTCGGGTCGCGGAAGAGACCGCAATCCTTCGCGCGGATCTCGATGCAATCAGAAGCCGACTCGCTGCTTCACCTGAGCGCGATGGCACGGGTGACGACGGTCCCGATCACGCGAACACGTAGCGAAGATACCTCTTCGCCTGGCCGAATCTCCCCCGGGCAAGGCAGGCGGCCGTTGCCACCATCGCGTTCAGTCGTGGGATGAGCCGCCACCGCGCAATGCGCGCCGCGCTGTCCCAGCCGCGAGCAGTGAAGCGTCGCGCATACGCATCCAGCAGCGTCGCCTCTTGCGCGAACCTCACATCGCCGTGCGTCCCGGTCGCTGATGCGGAGGCTTCGTGACGTCGATACTGGAACACGAGATCGTCGGCGACGAGCATCCGTCCGCCGTCGAGGGCGATGTCCAGCAGCAGTGCGAGGTCGAGGGCGATCGCAAACTCTGTGCTGAACCCATGTCGACGTGCCGTGGAGGTTCGCCAGAGCAACGAGGGGAAGTACGCCCAGTCCGCTCGCGCCAGACTGCGAGCCATCCGCGCGCCATCGATGATCAACGGCTCGTGTGAGGAGCGCGGACGAACCAGCGCCTTCACCCGATCGCCCAACGGGCGGGAGATGCCGCCTCCTGAGTCGATCACCTCGACGCCGAGCTGCAGGACGTCGACATGGGGGTACTCCCGCAGGCGGCGCGACATCGCCTCGAGGTAGTTCGGCAGCATCACATCGTCGCCGCCCATCATCACGAACCACTCCGCCTCGACGAGCTCCAGGCATCGGGCGAAGTTCGCAGCCACCCCGAGGTTCTCCGGGTTGCGCACGTACTCGACGCGCGGGTCGCCCAACGACAGCAGCCAATTGCGTGGTTCCAGCGACGGATAATGGTCGTCGACGCAGAGCAGTCGGAAGTCGCGGTTCGATTGCGCGAGCACGCTTCGAACGGCCTTCTCGAAGTGATCTGAGGACCCGTAGAACGGCAGGACGACGTCGAACTCAGCCATGTCTCGACCGCTGGTGGGGTTTGCCGCTGAGCCCGCGACGCCCGTCTCGCCATCCACGCCACGCCTCAATCAGGTCAGGACGGCGACCATGGATGACCCGGAAGACGCTCTCCTCCGCCACCCTTCGGAGGACTCCGAGTGCTGAGCGCCATGTCGGAATCCCGGCGGTCCGGCCGAAGAGCGTCATGTTCCGCACTCCGAGGTACATCGGATGTGCGCCCGGATCCTGCGCGGCTACCGCCGTGGGCACCAGCATCGTGCGGCGACCGACTCGGGCCATCCGCCACGCGGTGTCCACGTCCTCGAAGTACAGGAAGTAGCGCTCATCGAGCCAATCGATGCGGTCGAGCGCGTCCGTCGCATACATCACGATCGCTCCGTCCGCCCAGTCAACCTGATAGGGGACGTCAGCCTCCGGTGTCACCGTGTTCCACGCGCGACCGTTGCGCGTCAGCCTGCCGCCTGCTGAGAAGACCCGTTCCGGATCAGATGCTCGGCGCAGGAGGGGGACCGCCGCCCCGCTGCCGGGAACTTCGAGCGCGGCGAGGAGTTGTGCGGCCAGGTCGGCACCGAACACGGCGTCGTGGGTGAGGACGAGCAGGCGCGAAAGCGCTGCGGTGCGCACCATCGCCCTCGCCTCATTCACTGCTGCGGCGTAGCCGGGATTGTCGGGTCGCCGAATGAGCAGCGCCTCTTCGGCGAAGGGGCTGCGCGCGACCAGAGATTCGTCCAGGTCTCCGGCGTTGTCGACGATGATGACGTGCGCCGGCCGAACTGTCTGGTCCGCGAGCTGGCGCAATGCCGCGCTCAGGAGATCGGGACGGCGGTAGCTGATGATGATCGTCGCGTACTGTTTCATAGGAGGTCGCCGTCGAGAGCGTGCCGAGAGCGAGGTCTGAGGTGGAACGAATCGGAGATTCGCGTCGTCGCCTCGCAAGCTTGACGAAGTATATCCCGTATGCGGGGATCACCCATGCGGGCGGACGGTACGTCGACTCCCACTACCGGGCGCTTTCGGATGACTGGATCGTCGACACGTTCGCGCCGCAAACGCCCGCGAACGTGACCGCGGCGGGACGGGTCGAACACGTGGAATCGGTGGAGCTCATTCGCGGCGTGGGGCCTTTCGCAGCCGGCAGGCTCAAGCCGCTCGCCGATCTCGAGGCCGCGTGGGCCGGAAGCACGGTCACTCGGAACGTCCGAGCAGTCTTTCAGCACGACGATGCTTCGGTATGGCGCCGAATCGAACGCTCATCATTGATCGAGTTCCAGTGGTCCGAGATGTTCGCACTGGCAGAGCTGACGCGTGCTCGCCTCCCCGAACGGTTCATGGTGGGCGTAGCCCACGATGTCATCACACAGCGTTGGGAACGCGCCGCCGCCGCCGCGCGCGTTCCCGCGAGCTACGCGTATCGTCTCGCTGCGCGCCGGAGCAGAGACCGCGAACGACGTTCGTTGGCGTCGCTGGACGTCGTCGTCGCCTTCAGCGAGAAAGACGCAGCACTCGCCCGCGCGCTTGCTCCGACCACGGCCACGGAGATCGTGCTCCCCGGGCTGGGGCCCGAGGAGGGAGCGCCGGAGCGTTCTCCCGATCCGAAAGAACCGATCGTGCTGTTCACCGGTGCGCTGAACCGGCCCGACAATCACAACGGCGTTGAGTGGTTCATCCAGCGAGTGTGGCCCGCCGTCCTGCGTGCCGCACCTTCCGCGCGTCTTGTGGTCGCGGGGGCCCATCCTCCGGCAAGTCTCGAACGGACGGTCACCCGCGCGCCCAGGGCATCGCTCACGGGGTTCGTCGCCTCGCTCGAACCGTACTATGCGCAGGCCTCAGTATTCGTGGCGCCACTGTTCACCGGAGCCGGTGTGAAATTCAAGACCATCGACGCCATGCTGCGGGGGGTGCCGGTCGTCGCCACGCCTGTCGGGGCGGAAGGCATAGACGGCGCAGATCTGCTGGTGGGCGAGACCGAAGACGCGGACGAGTTCGCGGGAGCCGTCCTTCGCGCCCTCGGGCGCGAAGGCGACCTACGTGCTCGTGAGGCCGGGGCCTGGGCTGAGGTCCACTACGGCACCGCGGCGTTCGAGCGACGCCTGCGCGATCTGTACTCACGGTTCCCGCAAAACCGGTGATCTACGATGGGGAGCCGGTGTCCCGCCAGCCCACACCAGCGGAGGAGTTTCGTGTCCCGCTTGATAGTTGCGGTCATCCCGGTCTTTCGTGCGCCGTCTTCTCTTGTTGATCGCGTCAATGCGTTGACCACGCAAGTCGACGCCATCGTGCTCGTCGACGACGGAACGCACTCTCTCTCCCGACTGGGCCTCGAGTCCTCCTTCGTCCACGTCATTGAGCTCGACGAGAATCGCGGCATCGGTTACGCGTTGAACAGCGGCGTCGAACGGGCGAGGAGCCTCGGCGCAACTCATGTGCTGACGCTCGACCAGGATTCCGCACCCCCGGCCGGCTACGTCGAGAGTGCGCTCGACGTTCTTGCCGATGCTGAGACGGCCGGGGTGAGAGTCGCCGCGGTCGTGCCGGATCTCGTCGGCGACCAGCGAGTCCTCCGGCGCGACGGTTTCGCGTTCGACCCGATCCAAGCTGGTCAGCTCATCCCGATCGATGTGTTCGCCGACATCGGGCTCTTCCGAGATGAGTTGTTCATCGATGCGGTGGATTCTGAGTTCTCCATCCGCGGCGAGGATCACGGCTTCCGATTCGTCGTCGCCGAGGGGCAGCGTATCGAACATGCGCTCGGTGAGCTCGTGCCACTGACGGCATTCGGTCGCCACATCACCATCGCCGGCAAACCCCGCCATGTCCTGTATCACGCGCCTTTCCGTACCTACTACATGGTGCGCAACAGCACGATCCTGGTGCGGGAGTTCGGTTCGCGCCGCCGCGGGTGGATGCTCTTTCGTACGCGCAAGATGGCGGAGATGGTCGTGGGGTGCGTGGTGCTCTCGCCGGATCGCGGCGCGCAATGGCGGGCGACGATCGCCGGTCTCACGGACGGGTGGCGCGGGGTCACCGGGCGCATCACGGAGGATCGGTTGGTTCGCATTCAGAGCGGTCGAAGGAAGCGATGAGGCGATTATTCCGCCACGAGCTGCTTCGCCGCAGCGCACTGTTCTCCCTCTCGATAGTGGCATCCACTGTGGTCGGTGTCTTCTCGCTGCCTGTGCTCATCGCGGCCATCGGGGCAACGCAGTGGGGACATCTGGTCGTGATGCAGGCGGTTACTCAGTTCGCCTCCGTCGTGATCGCCTTCGGCTGGGGAGCGACGGGCCCGAGCATGGTTTCGGCACTCGCGGCCAGTGAACGCAAGACGATGTTCACTCAGTCGCTTCAGGTGCGCGGCGTCCTGTTCCTCGTCGCGCTCCCACTGGCGGTCTCGCTGTGCATTCTCCTGACCGGTGAGTCCCTGACGAACGCACTGCTGGCCTTCTGCACATACGGGTTGGGCGGTCTGAGCGCGGCGTGGTACTTCATCGGGACCAACCGTCCGATCGCGCTCTTCTCTCTTGACGCGCTTCCGGTCATCGTCGGGCAGGTCGTGGGACTTCTCGCGGTGACGGTGATGCGGGATCTGACGGCCTACCTGGCGTGCACCGCTGTGTTCGCGCTCGTCGGCACGACCGCATCGGCCATCTACGTGATGACACGAAAGCAAGATGGTTCAGCGAGTTTCCGGGGAGGCACAAAGTGGGGGCCGGTGCTCCGCTCCCAGTCCGCGGGAGCGCTGAGCACCGTGTCTGCGAGCATGTGGACATCTGCGCCGACGGTACTGGTCCAGGCTTTCGCGCCAAGTGCGGTACCGGTGTTCGCAATGGTGGATCGACTGATGAAGTACGGGGTCTTGGCGCTGGCTCCGGTCCTGCAAGCGGTTCAGGGGTGGGTCCCGGAATCGGGGCGGGAGTCCGTCGCGGCCCGCGCCGTGACGGGACTGAAGGTCGCGGCTGGTGTCGGTGTGCTGGGCGGAGTGACACTCGCGTGCCTGTCGACTCCGGTATCCGCGTTGCTCAGCGTCGGGCAGGCCGTCGTGCCCTGGTCGCTCGCCGTGATCGCCGGCGTCGCCTTCGCGTTCGAATGTCTCGCTCAGGTCGCCGGTCTGTCTGGGCTGGTGGCGTTGGGAGGTGCGCGAGAGCTCGCTGCTTCGTCCATCGCGTCCGCGCTGGTGGGCATTCCCCTCATCGCGGCCCTCGTGCTGTGGCTGGGTCTCTACGGTGCGGTACTCGGAATCCTCGTGGTCGCCATGTCGCTCGCGGTGTATCGCGTGGCATACGTTGTGCGCTATGCGGCCAGGTACGGGTGACGTGGGGGTGCAGGTAGCCTTGACGGGTGCGCGCCTCGCGCGCGGGAATGGGTGTCATGGATCTTCTTATCGTCGGCTCTGGTTTATTCGGTCTCACGATCGCTGAGCGGGCTGCCGCGGCCGGCCGCAAGGTCACGGTCATCGACCGTCGTCCCCACATCGGGGGGAACGCGTTCAGCGAGGCTGAGCCGACGACGGGGATCGAGGTGCACCGGTACGGCGCGCATCTGTTCCACACGTCGAACGCGACCGTGTGGGAGTACGTCAACCGGTTCACGACGTTCACGAACTACGTCCACAGGGTTTACACGAACCACAAGAACGTGGTCTTCCCGCTCCCCATCAACCTCGGCACGATCAACCAGTTCTTCCAGGCCGCGTACTCGCCGGACGAGGCCCGCGCGCTCGTGCACGAACTCGCGGGGGAGTACGACCCGAAGACCGCGCAGAACCTCGAGGAGCGCGGCATCGGGCTCATCGGACGCCCCCTGTACGAGGCGTTCATCCGCGACTACACCGGCAAGCAGTGGCAGACCGATCCGAAGGAGCTGCCGGCGGAGATCATCAGCCGCCTGCCGGTGCGGTACACGTACGACAACCGGTACTTCAACGACACGTGGGAGGGTCTGCCGACAGACGGCTATACGGCGTGGCTCGAGCGGATGGCGGATCACCCGAACATCGACGTCAAGCTCTCGACGGACTTCTTCGATGAGTCGCAGCCGTTGAACAAGCGGGCGACGGTCGGGCAGGTCCCCGTCGTGTACACGGGTCCGGTGGATCGCTACTTCGACTACACCGAGGGGGAGCTGTCCTGGCGGACGCTCGACTTCGAAGAAGAGGTGCTCGAGGTCGGTGACTTCCAGGGCACCAGCGTGATGAACTACGCGGATGCCTCGGTGCCGTTCACTCGCATCCACGAGTTCAAGCACTTCCATCCCGAGCGCGCGGACCGGTACCCCAAAGACCGGACGGTGATCATGCGGGAGTTCTCCCGGTTCGCCGAGCGCGCCGACGAGCCCTACTACCCCGTGAACACGCCCGATGATCGGGCGCGACTGCTCGCCTACCGCGACCTCGCCAAAGGCGAGGTCGACGTGCACTTCGGCGGCCGTCTGGGCACATACCAGTACCTCGACATGCACATGGCCATCGGATCCGCACTGTCGATGTGGAACAACCAGCTCGCGTGAGCCGCACCTCATAGACTCATCCCCGTGACCACCGCAGTCGTCGGCGCCCCTGGCTCCGCCCGGCGCTACCTCCACTCGCTGTGGTTGCTGTCGGCGCGCGACCTCAAGGTGCGGTACGCGACGAGCGCTCTCGGGTACCTCTGGTCGGTCCTCGATCCGCTCGTGATGAGCGCGATTTACTGGTTCGTGTTCACGCTGATCTTCCAGCGCGACGGCATCGGCGGCGAGCCGTACATCGTGTTCCTGCTCGTGGGGCTTCTCCCCTGGGTGTGGTTCAACGCATCGGTCATCGACTTCACGAAGGCGTTCCGGAAGGATGCCAAGCTCGTCCGCTCCACGGCCATCCCACGCTCCATCTGGGTGGGCCGTATCGTCCTCAGCAAGGGCATCGAGTTCCTCTTCTCGATCCCCGTTCTCATTCTCTTCGCACTGTTCGCGCAGCCCCGCGTGCAGTGGAACCCGCTCATCCTGCTCTTCCCGCTCGGCATCGTGCTGCAGGCGGTGCTGCTCGTCGGCCTCGGCCTGCTGGTGGCGCCGCTGTGCGCACTGTGGGGCGACCTGGAGCGGACGACCCGGCTCATCCTCCGCGCCCTCTTCTACGCGTCGCCCATCATCTACGGACTTTCCGACCTCCCGTCGCCCTTCCACGAGATCGCTCTCTTCAACCCCCTGTCGGGAATCTTCACGCTCTACCGCTCCGGTATGTTCCCCGAGGAATGGAACCCGCTCGCGGTGGCTGTCGCCGCGGCGATGTCGCTGGCCTTCCTCGTGCTCGGCGCTCTCGTCTTCCGGCGCCTCGAGCCGTCGGTGCTGAAGGAGCTGTGATGAGGGAGGAATTCGCCATCCGCGTCGACGACCTCGGCGTGCGCTTCCGCCGGGGTCGCCGAGGCGGCCGCACTCTGAAAGATCTCTTCGGGGGCGCCGCCCGTCGCATGCGGCCGGGAGAGTTCTGGGCCCTCCGCCACGTGACGTTCGACGTCGCCCAGGGCGAGGCGATCGGCGTCGTCGGTCGCAACGGGCAGGGCAAGTCCACACTCCTCAAGCTCGTCGCGGGCGTGCTGCTGCCCGACGAAGGCTCGGTCACGGTTCATGGGGGAGTGGCGCCGCTCATCGAGATCACCGGCGGCTTCGTCGGTGACCTGACCGTGCGCGAGAACGTCCGCCTCACTGCGGGCCTGCACGGCATGTCGAAAGCGGCGATCTCCCGTCGGTTCGACGACATCATCGGCTTCGCTGAGCTCGAGGAGTTCGTCGACACGCCCTACAAGCACCTCTCCAGCGGCATGAAAGTGCGCCTCGCCTTCGCCGTGGTCTCGCAGCTCGATGAGCCGACGATGCTCGTCGACGAGGTGCTCGCCGTCGGTGACAAGGCCTTCCGGGAGAAGTGCTACCGGCGCATCGACGAGATGCTCGCGGAGGGGCGGACGCTCTTCTTCGTCAGCCACAACGAGAAGGACCTGCGCCGCTTCTGCACGCGGGGCCTATACCTCGACAAGGGTGCGCTAAAGCTCGATGCGCCCATCGCGGATGTCCTCGCCGCGTACAACGCGGACTACGCGCCGCGCTGAGCGGACTCCCGCTCGAAGTACGCCAGCCACGCGTCATGCGAGGTCAAGTCGCCGAGCGCCCTACGGTACTGGCGCGACAGGCGCGGCCAACTCCGCTGCAGACGCCAGTGCAGGCGGACGGTCTCGGTGAGCATGCGGCGGAAGGTCGCGCGATCGCGCGTGTAGATGTTCTTGCCCGAACCGTCCGCGGCGCTGACGAGTGCGCTGTCGTAGAGGGGGAGGCGCCACCAGTTGGCATCCCCCTTGCCGAACTCGACCTCGGGTTGGGCGACGTTTTCCGGCCGGGGGGAGTGGAACCAGTGCGAGAGCAGGACGCTCGCCGTGAAGGTGCGCAGGCGCAGGCCCGTGGGACTGTCGAACACATTGCGCTTGAGGCGGCTGAAGACCTGACGGCCCCTGCGCGCGCGGAGGAGGCCGTCGATGTCCTTGTGGATCACGGTCTCCGGGAAGCGCTTCGCGACTTCGCGCGCCGCGGGCATCGCCGTCGCGAGGTTCCGCCACATGTGGTCGGGGCCGGAGAGCACGTCGCGCAACGCGCGCAGGCGCAGCTCCACCGGGTAGTACTGCATCATCATGAGGTGCTTCAGGTCGACGCGGCGACTGTGCCGGATCAACGTGCCGCCGCGATCGGCCCGGGAGTGCAGCAGCGCCGCGACCAGTCGATTGCGCGCGTGGAAGTACGCCTGCCAGTCGATCGCGTCGTCCTTCCCGAGCCAGGACACGTGCCACAGCGCGACGCCCGGCATCGACACGATGGGGAAGCCGGCCTCACCGGCGCGGAGGCAGAACTCCGCGTCGTCCCACTTGATGAACGCCGGCAGCGACAGGCCGACCTCGCGGATCGCGGCGACGGGGATGAGGCACATCCACCAGCCGTTGTACTCCGCGTCCATCCGCAGGTGTAGCAGCGGCGATTGGCGGAGATTCTGCGTGCTGAAGTCGTGCGGCATCTTCTCCTGGAAGAGATTGCGCCACATGAAGGGGGTGTTGTCGACCACCTCGGCCCACGCGTGCAGCTTGGGCCGGTCGAGCAGGTCGAACATGTGACCGCCGACGAGCATGGGCGTTCGCGCGAAGCGGCCGAAGACGATCGAGCGCCGGATGGACTCCGGCTCGACCCGTACGTCGTCGTCGAGCAGCTGGACGAAGTCGCTCTCCGGCCGGGCGAGGGTTTCGGACATCGCGCGGGCGAAGCCGCCCGAGCCGCCCAGGTTCGGCTGGCGCAGCACCTGGAGCTGGTCGCCCAGGAGCTCTTCCAGCTTCGGGTACTCGGGCCGGTCGGCGACGAGCTGCGTGCCCTGATCGACGACGAAGATGCGGTCGACCAGTTCGAGCACATCGGGGGAGTCGGCAAGGGTCGCGAGCGTTTCGACGCAGTACTCGGGCTTGTTGTAGGTGGTGATGCCGAGGGATGCCTTGCCGGCGCGGGCAGGCTCGTCTTCGGTGACCCACTCGGCGCCCGTGAACTGCGCCGTCGCGTCGTCGGCGACGACGTCGAACCAGATCCAGCCGCCGTCGCTGTACTGGTTGAGGATTATCGGCAAGGACACCTCGCTCACGCCGTCGACCTCGAAGGTCTCGATGCGCTGGCGCACGCCGCCGCCGTTCGACCGGTAGACGAGCACCGTGACCTTGCCCTCGGTGCGCACCCGCAGGGTCACGCTGCGCACGGTCGTCCAGTGCTGCCAGTACGACGCCGGGAAGGCGTTGAAGTACGTGCCGAACGACACGCGCCGTCCGGGCAGGATGCGCGCGCGATCGCGACCCAGGATGTTGCCCAGCTGCGCGCGGCTGGAGACGCGGACGGGCTCCTCGTCGATCGTCGACCAGGTCTCGGGGTCGACATACAGGGGCAGGATGTCGGGGTCACGATCGAGCGGCAGGACGGTCTTCTGCAGCAGGTATTCCACGCTGTGAACTCCAAAGTGTCGAGGGTTGATGCCCGCATGGGGAGACGAACGATGGGTGCGGGTCGGCGGTCAGCCGCGCGCCGGGACGAGCGCCGGCATCGGCTGCCAGTCGCGGTCGCGGGAGATCTTGCGCCCGTCGCGGAGGCCCCGGAAGAGGTGCGAGGTGCCCGACGCCTTCCGCTCGACGAACAGCAGGCGGATGACCTCCTTGCCGAAGGTCAGCGTCGTGCCGAGCGCGAACGAGACGGGGTGGTAGACGCCGAGCGCCCGGTAGTACTGCTTGATGTGCGCGCGGTTGCGCATGATGTAGTACCGGTACGCGTCGCTTGACGCGTTCATGTGGCGGATGCCCATGTCCCACTGCTTGATCTCGCGCGTGCGGCGCAGCACGAACTCGTCGACGATCACCGACGTCGTCACCCGCGACGCGAGCCAGCCGTAGGTCTGGTCATCCCAGTAGATGAAGAACCGCGGATCGGGCAGGCCGATCTGCCCGACGACGTCCCGATGGATGAACATCCCCTCGAAGCAACCGGAGTTCATCTCCTTGTAGCCCGACTCGTCGAATCCGCTCGGCGCGAAGGGGATGGGGATGCCGAGGCGCTCGGCCACCCGGTACTGCCAGTAGAACTCGCTGCCGTCGAAGTCGTAGCGCCGCCCCTGGATCGACCGGAACCGCGGCGCCCACTTGCCCATCTTCGCGAGACCATCGGGCACGACCTCGACGTCGTCGTCCATCAGCCAGATCCACGTCGAGCCCAGCTCGTACGCGACTCGCATCCCCTCGCTGAACCCGCCCGACCCGCCGGTGTTCGTGTCGAGACGCCGGTAGACGATCTCGGTGCCGATCGAATCGCGGAACGACTCCACGACGTCGGTCGTGTCGTCGGTCGACGCGTTGTCGATGATCACCACGTGCCCGGGCTTCGGGTCCATCGCCGCGATGCTCGTCAGCAGGCGCGTCAACAGCCCGGAACGGTTGAAGGTGACGATCGCGATCGTCGCGCTCGACGGCGCGAACTGCTCGTTCTGAGCCGCGTCGGGGCGCGAAGAAGTGAGTGTCATGACCGGAGCATTCTACCCCGGCGCTCTGTGAGAGCCTGAGTCACGAATCTGCGCGAACGCGCAGAAATGGATGCCGACGCGGCCGACAGCCAGCCTCCAGCATCCTGAATCTGCGCGATCGCGCCGACCGCAACCGCTTGGTCGCGCGCACTCTCGCCCACCGCCGCCAGCTGGCGGCGTGAGCGGTCAGGGGCGAAACGGCGGCTGGAGGCCCTCGAACATCGGGAAGTGTCTGGTGTTCAGTGTCGCCACCGTCGCTCCGACCGTGTCTGCCGTCCCTGCGATCAGATAGTCACCCAGGGAGATGCCTTGGTGGCTGCGTCGGAACTCCCGCTGCAGATCGCCAGCGCGTGCCCCGATGACCTCGCTCACCGGTATCGCGGGCAGCGCTGACAGCAGCGCGCGCACGGCTGTGCGCTCAGCCGAGCGCATGCCGCCCATGATCTCCGCGACGGTCACGACGCTGATCGCGAGATCCTCATCGGCAGCAACGCGCCGGAGCCACGCGTGAGCGCTTGTGGAGCCTCGGAGATGGGCGATGAGCACGTCGGTGTCGACGATGATCACACGGTGTCCTGTCGCAGTCGCTCGAGCCACTGCTCGCGCTCGCTCCCTGCGCGTGCGGGCACAGACAGCTCCGGGGCCGCACCCGCCGACGCGTCGATGGCCGCGAGGAGAAGGTTTCGCCGATCCGCGCCTGTGTCGAGCGCACGGTCGATGAGTCGACGGATGATCTCCGCCCTCGACGTCCCCTCTGCGTCGGCGAGCCTGTCGAGAGCGCGGGTCTGGCGCTCCTCCAGGTAGATGTTCGTGCGCCGCATACACCAGATCATACGCCGCCATCCGCGTCGCTGGCGGCGTGCGAGGCTACCGCGGCAGCGAGAACGACCCCGTCGGGACGTCGCCGGTCAGCCGGTCACGCCATGACCGCGACTGCCCGGCCCGCACCGCGCACAGGCACAGCAGCATCCACCCCACCCCGAACAACGCAACCGACTCGAACACGCTCGTCACCGCGAGCGCCACGAGCATCAGCGGCGTCCACGCGTAGACGATCGAGCGCCGCTGGCTCGCGGTGATCCACGACCGCACGAGCGCCACGCCCCCGAGCGCGCACAGCAGCAGCAGACCCGCCCACCCCAGCTGCAGCAGCACGTCGACGTAGGCGTTCAGCGCGGTCGTGTGATGCTGCCCCAGCAGCTGATTGATCGTGAAGAACGGCTGCTCGCCCGGCTCCCACGGCCCGAACCAGCCCCAGCCCTGCACCGGCCGCTTCGACGTGTAGAACCCCGCCAGCGACCACAGTCGTGTCCGCATCGACAGGTCGTCGGTCGCTCCGAGCGCGTCGAGGATCCGCGCGCGCTGCACGTATCCCGCGACGGATGCCGCGGCCACCACCGCCGCGAGCGACCACTGCACCGCGCGGCGGCGCTCCGCCGGCACGGCGCGCACCAGCATGAGCACCGCCGTCGCCGTCCCCACCGCCACCGCGAGCACGAGCACGGTCGGCGACGCCGACAGCAGGCCGAGCGCGGCCGCCAGCGTCAGCGACGCGGCCGCCGTCCCCGGGTGCACCGACTGCGTGCGCATCTCCACGGCGAAGGTGATCATCGCGACCACCGTGATGATGCCCAGCATGTTGCGCGTGCCGAAGATCCCCTGGATGGGGCCGAGCGCCGCGATGTTCCCCTGGATCCCGAGAAACTTCAACGGCACGTCCAGCAGGATGCCGGAGAGCACCTCGAGCCCGAGTGAGAGCCCCAGCGCGGCGCGGAGCACGTCGCCCAGCGCCCGCACCGTCTGCAGCGTGTCGCGGATGTGCCCGATCGTCACCGCCAGCAGCGCCACCGCCGCCATCGCGGTCCACCGTCCCAGGCTTGTGAACGGGTCGGAGCTCCAGAACACGCTCGCAAACGCCCACGCCACCAGCAGCAACAGGGTCGTCGGCACGAGGCGCAGCAGCGAGATCTCCTCACGCCGTGCCCAGAGGATGCCGAGGGCGAACACGCACAGGCCCGCCACCACCGCCCGCAGCGTCACGATCCCCGCCACCCGCTCGATGAGATGCGAGCCCACGAGCGCCGCGAACGTCGTCAGCGTGAACGCCCGCGCGAAATCGGCCGACCCCAGCAGCCGTCGCACCGCTCCGCGCGCGTCGCGGCCGCGACCGGCGTCGCGGGGGCCGGTGCCCGCGGCATCCGCCGTCATCGCGCCATCCGTGCGAGCTCGCCCTGCTCGCCGATGAGGCGCTGCTCCGACGGGCCGCGACCGAGGAGCGGCGCCTGCTTGATCTTGAACGCCAGCATGATGACGAAGAACCAACCCCACCCGAGAAGCGGCCCCGACTCGGCGAGCCCCTGCACGAGCAGAATCGCCGCGACGAGCGTCGGCAGCAGCGTCACCGCCGAGTACGGCCGGTCGGCGACGAGGTCCCACCGGGGCCGGTCGACAGCGAAGAACCACGACCGCCAGACGTAGGCGAGGAAGGTCAGGGCAACGAGGACGAGCCCGATGATCCCCAGCTGGAAGTACACGTCGAGCCACATGTTGTGCGCCTGCATGACCGTCTCGCCGTGGTCGGTGATCCAGCCGTCGAAGAACGGGTCGCTCGGCACCCACGGCGTGGAGAACCCCCAGCCGACGACGGGGCGCTCGGCCGCCTTCTGGGCGACGATCTCCCAGATCCCCTCCCGCCCGGTGAGGTCGGACGACCGACCCAGCGCCGAGAAGATGCGCTCGCGCAGCAGCCACAGCGCCGTGAGCCCGCCGATGCCGACGACGGCATATGCCACGTAATACCGGGTGCGCTCGCCGGCGCGCCGGGTGGTCCGCATGAGCAGCGCCGTCGTGAGCACCACGACGACCGCCACCGCGGCGAGCCACGCCGTCGCCGATCCCGCCCGCACGAACAGGAACGCCGCCAGCGCGAACCAGGCCACGAGGAGGCTCCGCCGCGGCGCCCGCGACGCGAAGCGGATGGCGAACACGACCATCCCCAGCAGCGCGGCGTAGGCGAGCGGGTTCGCGTTGCCGAACACGCCCTGCAGTCGTCCGCCGTCGAACAGGTTGTCGCGCACCCAGTACACGATCGGGTCGTGCTTCGTGCCGGGGTCCGGCCGCACGAACTCCGGCAGCATCGGGCCGTGCCAGAAGAGCGAGACCCACAGCTCGAGCAGGAGCGACAGCGCGAGGATCCACTTCAGCGCCGACGCGATCGCCCGCACGAGTTCGCGCCAGGTCAGCACCGACCCGACGAACATCGCCTGCACGGTCGTCGTGAGAAGCAGCAGCAGCGTCAGCGTCGTCGCCGACGGATACGCCGTCCAGATGAGCGACGTCACCGCCCACACCACGTAGAGCACGCCGAACCACGGCAGACGGCGCCACTGCACCTCGGGGCGCAGGACGATCCACAGCACGATCGACACGATCCCCGAGCCGAACGCGACGACCCCCGAGCCGACGGTCCCGAGCGCCATCAGCCAGGAGGTCCCCGCGATCGCTGCGGCGATGACGAAGATGCACCAGCCGCGCAGCAGGATGTGGCCCGTCTTCTCCCGGATCGGCGCGGACGGCGGCGCCGCGACGGGATGCTTCGTGTGGACGGCCATGGTGGAATCAGGGTATCGCGCGCACCCGTGCCGGATCGGGCTGCGCCGGCGCCGGTTCTAGGCTGGTCGCATGCTGATCCCGATTTCCAACACCCCGCGCGACTACTCCTGGGGATCGGTCGATCTCATCCCCGCGCTGGAGGGGCGCGAGCCCACCGGGCGCCCCGAGGCCGAGGTCTGGTACGGCGACCATCCCGGCTCCCCCTCCGTCGTCGCCGACGGGTCGGGACAGACCCTCGACGCGGCCCTGTCGGCCGCGGGCGAGCCGCCGCTGCCCTTCCTGCTGAAAGTGCTCGCGGCGGCATCTTCGCTGTCGATCCAGGCCCATCCGACGATCGCCCAGGCCCGGGAGGGCTTCGCGCGCGAAGAGGATGCCGGGGTGCCCCGCGACGCCGCGGATCGCCTCTACCGCGACGCCAACCACAAGCCGGAGATCATCGTCGCGCTCAGCGACGAGTTCCGTGCGCTCGTCGGGATCCGCCCGCTCGACGACACCCGGCGCCTCGTGGCGGCGCTGGGGGAGGGGCCCGCCCGCGCCGCGCTGATGCAGCGGCTCGGGGCGCCTGTCGGTGCGGAGGGCGCCGACGGTGCGGCGACGGGGGCGGATGCCGCGGCCCCGGCATCCGTCGTCCGCGATCTGCTGGCGTGGGCGCTCACCGACGCCGATGCCGACCTCGTCGCGGACCTCGTCCGGGCGCTCGAGCGCGCCGACAGCGATGAGTTCGCCGAGGAGATCGCCACGCTGCGCGCCGCGGCCGCCGACTTCCCCGGCGACCCGGGCCTCATCGTCGCGCTGCTGATGAACCTCGTGATCCTCCGGCCCGGTCAGGCGCTGTTCGCCCCCGCCGGCGTGCTGCACGCCTACCAGTCGGGGCTCGGCGTCGAGCTCATGGCCGCCAGCGACAACGTGCTGCGCGGCGGACTGACCCCCAAGCACGTCGATGTGCCTGAGCTCATGCGCGTGGTCGACGTCGCAACCGGGCCCGCCCCGCTCGTCGTGCCGCAGGAGATCGCGCCGGGCGTCCGCGAGTACGCCCCGCCGGTCAGCGATTTCGCGCTCACGGCCGTCACCGTCACCGCCGACCAGCCGGTCACGGTGGCGCTGCGGGGCCCCGCGATCGTCTTGGCGACGGCGGGCGGGGCCGAGGTGCGCACCGCGGATGCCGTGGTCTCGCTCGTTCCCGGCGCCGCCGTGTACGTCGGACGCGAAGACCGCGTGGACATCGCCGGCGCCGGCGCGGTGTTCGTCGCGCAGCCCGGTCGTGCGTGAGGTGCGGCGCGCGCACCTCTCGTGCGCGCGTCTCACGCCGGTTCCGCGCGGGCGACACGCCGGGCGGGACGCGGGTGAAGGTTCAATCCGGCCTTGAGGGTTTACGATCTGCGACTTGACCGCGGCGAATGACAAGGGTGTAATTATCCCAACACGCGCACCAGCGCCAGCCGAAAACGTGGGGAGAACGATATGACGGGTTACCGCTCCGGCGTCCCCGACAACTGGTTCGTCGACCCGGTCAATCTCGGCGTCCCGGGAGTCCGTCGCCCCTCCGCTGTCGATGAGGACAGCGCCCTGGCGTGGCAGGCCGATGCGCTGTGCGCACAGACCGACCCCGAGGCCTTCTTCCCGGAGAAGGGCGGCTCGACACGCGACGCGAAGCGCATCTGCACCTCGTGCGACGTGCGCGGCGAGTGCCTCGAGTACGCCCTGCAGAACGACGAGCGCTTCGGCATCTGGGGTGGACTCAGCGAACGCGAGCGCCGCAAGCTCAAGCGTCGCGCCTGATCGCGGCGACCGCTTCGGCGGCGTGACCGATCACGAGACTCGCGGGCGACGTCCGCGTTCTGCGCCGGCTCCCGCTTAGGCTGACGACGTCATGCCCGCCCGAGTTCACGCACTACTGGTCGTGCGCCCTGATGCGCGCGTGGCCACCGACATCCGTCTCGACCGCGTCCTTTCCGCGCTCGCGGCCCAGGCGCGCCCGGTGGACACGCTCACCATCGTGCTGTGCGGCCCACACGCGACCGATCGCGAGCTTCAGCGCATCGCGGGCGAGTCCGCCGCCGAAGCCGTCATCACCGCCGATCGCGGGACGTCCTTCGCCGACGCCCTCGCACTGGCGAGCCGACGGCTCGGTGGGGATGCCGTGTGGGTGCTCGACCAGGACACCACACCCGCGCCCGACGCGCTCGTTCGCCTCATGGGCGCTCTCGAGACCGCGCCCTCGGTCGCGATCGCCGCGCCGAAACTCGTCCGCGCCGACGACAACGACCGCATCGTGTCTCTCGGTGTGTCGATGACGCGGGGCGGCCGCGCCGTCGGTCTCGCCGACGGGGAGCATGATCAGGGTCAGCATGACGCCAGCGAGGACGTTCTCGGCTCGGATGTCCGCGGCATCCTGGTGCGCACCGACGCGTGGCGCGCGCTCGACGGTCTCGATTCGGCGCTGGCGGGCGCGGACGAAGGCCTCGACCTCGGTGTGCGCGCGCGTCTGCGCGGCGGCCGTGTCGTCCTCGCGCCCCAGGCTTTCGTCGCCATCGCAGATCCCGATCGCACCGACCCGCCGACCCTCGGCGACCGCTTCGAGCCGGTCGGGGTGCGTCGGGCCTACAGCCGCCGCACGGCGCAACTGCACCGCCGACTCGTGTACGCGCCGGCGGTCGCCGTCCCGCTGCACTGGCTCTCCCTGCTGCCGCTGGCGGTCCTCCGCTCGGTCGCCCTGCTCCTCGGCAAGCGTCCGTCGATGATCGGTCCGGAATGGGGCGCCACGCTGACGGTGCTGCTGCGTCCCGCCGCCGTCGCCCGCGCACGACGCGGCATCCGTGCCGGCCGCCGCGTCTCCTGGGCGCAGCTGGCACCGCTGCGGGTCAGTCGGGTCGAGCTGCGTCAGCGTCTCGACGACGACGTGATCATCGACGGCACCGCGCGCGGTGAACTGCACTTCTTCTCCGGGGGCGGTGCCTGGATCGTCCTCGGAGCGCTGCTCGTCTCGGTCCTCGCCTTCCTGTCCCTGCTCGCGTGGCCGGTGCTCGGCGGGGGAGGCCTTGCGCCGCTGCGGGCGACCGTCGGCCAGCTCTGGGCCGATGCAGCATCCGGGGCCCGGCCTCTCGGCTGGGACACGCAGGGGCCGGCCGACCCGTTCAGTGCCGTCGTCGCCGTGCTCGGCTCGCTCTGGCCCGCCGCGCCCTCGCGCGTCCTCGTCGTCGTGTGGGTGCTGGCGATCCCCCTGTCCGCCCTGGGCGCCTGGTTCGCCGCCACGCGTCTGACCGACAACGCGCTCTCCCGCGCCGTCGTGGCCGTGGGCTACGCGCTCGCGCCGAGCCTGCTCGACGCCCTGGCGTCGGGACGGCCGACCGTCGTCATCGCACACCTCCTGCTTCCGTGGTTGCTGTGGACCGCGGTCGCGGCGCACCGCTCGTGGACAGCGGCGGGCATGGGATCGGTGATCGCCGTCGCGGTGCTCGCCAGCGCCCCGTCGCTGGCTCCGGCCCTCATCGCGCTGTGGCTCGTGGCGATCGTGCTGACGGCGGCGCTCGGTCGGGGGCGAGGCCTCGCGCGCGTCGTCTGGCTGCTCGTTCCGTCGGTGATCGTCTGGGCGCCGATGATCTGGCGTCGCCTCACCGCCGGCGAGCCGTGGGCCCTGATCGCCGACCCCGGCGTGCCGCTGCCGTCGGGGGAGTCGACAGATCTCGCCCGCCGTGTCGCCCTCGCGCTCGGATTCCCCACCGCTCGCGGTTCGGAGTGGGGTCAGCTCCTCGACGGCACGGGGGCGTGGCCGTTCCTGCTCGTCGTGCCCGTGATCGTGCTCGCGGTGGCCGCCCCCATCGTGTCGCGCACGCTGTCGTCCGCGATCGTCCTCATGATCGCGCTCAGCGCCCTCGCGACGGCGGTCGCGGTCATCGGCATCGTCGTCACCTCGGATGCCGGGACTACCATCGCGGTCTGGCCGGGCGCCGCCCTCAGCCTGTACTGGCTCGCCCTGCTGGGATCGGCAGCGATGACGATCGACGCGCTGCCGGCGCGCCCCCGACTCCGTGGACCGCTCGCCGCCCTGGCGCTGACCGCCCTCGCGGTCAGTGCGGTCCCCGTGATCACCGCGCTGCCCCGCGGCACGTCGGCCGTCACGAACGGCCCGAGCAGCACCCTGCCGGCCTACGTCGAGGCGGAGGGGCGATCGGGGTTGGGCAACGCCACCTTCGTGCTCGCCGCCGCGGCCGACGGATCCGTCGTCACGGATGTCGTCTGGGGTGAGACCTCGGCCCTGGGCGGGCAGAGCACCCTGCGCTCGGCGCGCTCCTCCACCGACGCCGGCGACGCCGAAGCCGCGGAGCTGACGGCCGAGCTCATCGCCGTGCCCTCGGGCGACGCGGTCGCGCGTCTGGGGGCGCACGGGGTCGCGTTCGTGCTCCTCGGCGGCACCGCCGAGGGTGAGAGCGACGCGGCGCGCGCGGTGCGCATCGCGGCCGAGACCGCCCTCGATCAGCGTCAGGATCTCGAGATCGTCGGCGACACCGCGAAGGGCAAGCTGTGGCGGGTCACCGCCCCGGTCACGGATCGCGTGGCGGCGTCGGCGGTCGACAACGCCCGCACCGCCGCGGTGCAGATCGGGGTCGTGCTGATCGCCCTGCTGCTCGCTCTGCCCACCCGACGCTCGCTGCGGCTGAACCGTCGTCGCCCGCGCGTCATCGGCGCGCGGCGCGCGTCCGGAGGAGGACTCCGATGAGCACCCGCCTGCCCGGCGTTCGTCGCCTCACGACCGTGCGGTTCGCCGTCGGCACCGTCATCACGGCAGCCGCGGTGGCGGCGGGCGTGGCATTGGTCGCACTGCCGCTTCCCACGCACACCGACGACTCCGACCTCTCGATCGCGGCGCACCCGCCCGCGACGGCATCGATCGCGACGTGCATCGGTCCCGTCCTGGCCGCGGGACGCGACGCGACCCGCGCCGCCCAGCTCACCGATGCCGCCCCGGCCGCGCTGACCTCCGCCGCGCTGTCGAAGGCGGCCTCGACGGATGCCGCGACCTCCACGTTGGCTGCCCCCGACGTCACCGGCGGAACGGGGCCGACCACCTTGCGCGCCGCTCCCGTGGACGGGGAGCCCGCCGACATCGCCGCAGCGACCTCGGCGCAGGTGAGCGCGGACGACCTCGCCGGGTTCGCCGCGTCATCCTGCGCGCGGCCCGAAATGGAATCGTGGCTCGTCGGCGGCTCCGGGGCGACCGGCGCCTCGGATCTGGTCGTTCTCGAGAATCCGGGTGTGGTCGCGGCGCGCGTCACGATCACCGTGTACGGCGCCGGCGGCGGCGCCGTCCCCGTCGCGGGCAACGCGATCGTCGTCGCCGCCGGCACGCAGCGGATCATCCCGCTCGCCTCCCTCGCCCTGCGTGAGGACAACCCGGTGCTGCGCGTGACATCGGCGCAGGCCCCGATCCGCGCCGCTCTGCAGACCAGCCTCACGCGCGTGCTCGTGGCCGGAGGCGTCGATCAGGTCGGCGCCACCGCCGTCCCCGACACGGATCTCGTGATCCCGGGCGTTCCCGTCGTGACGACGCAGGGCGGCGCAGGCGAGAGCAACGCCCCGACGTCGCTGCGGCTGCTCTCCCCGGGCGCCGACGCCCAGGCGACCGTCACCGTCGTGCGCGACGGTGCGGCAGTGGGCGCACCGCAGGCGGTCCCCCTGAAGGCGGGCGTACCTCTCAAACTCGATCTGGGCGGACTCGCCACCGGCACGTACGCGGTGCGGGTGAGCGCGACGGCCCCGGTGACGGGCGCCGCCTGGGCCACGTCCGGCTTCGCAGCCGGAAGCGACTTCGGCTGGTTCGTCGCCGCCGACGCGATCTCCGCGCCCGCGCTCGTCGCCGTCGCCGCGGGAGCGGCGCCGACGATGACCATCGTCTCGTCGACAGGCGAGCCCCAGACGGTCGTGCTCACGGCGGCATCCGGTACCGGCGCGAAGACCGACATCTCTGTGCCGGGTGGCGGCGCCGTCACCGTCTCTGTGCAGGCCGGGGACGTCTACCGCCTCGATCCGGGAACGGGAAGTGTCCGCGCTGCCATCACGTACGCCGGTGCCGGCGCTATCGCCGGCTACCCCGTCGCGCCGAGCGCGGCGGCGGCGTCGGCGGTCACCGTCTACCCCCGCTGAGCGCCCCCGACACCGCCCGTCGGTGCGGAACGCTCAGAGAAAGCGGAACCGCTCCGGCCCGAGATCCCACGGGTCGCGGTCCAGATACTGCGCGGCCGCGCGGAAGACGCAGCCCTCGATGGCCATGCGCCGGTGCAGCTCGTCCTCCCGATGCAGGCTCCCGAGCCGTTCGATCGGCAGGCGGTACAGCACGATGCGCCGCTCTTCGGTCGAGACCGTCCACCGCGGGATGCCGTCCTCATCGGATGCCGGTGGCATGGCCGCCACCTCGAAGCGGACCTCTCGCAGCTCCGGCCAGGCGCTGCGCAGGAACTCCGCCGCCGTGCCGACGACGAAGTCGAAACGTTCCTCGCGCGTCTCCTGCGCCGGAAGCGGCGGCCGCACCACGGGACTGCGGTCCTCCCGACCGTGGCGTCCGTGGCGGGACGGCCGCACCCGCGGGGGAGTGCTCGCGCGCCGCCTCATCATGTTCCGAGTCTAGGTCAGCGTTCCCCGCCCGGGTCGGCGATGCGTCCCGCGGCGGCGCGGCATCCCACGCCTCGTGCGCCGCCGCCGGTAGCGTGAGGGCGATGCGTACCCGACTGTGTTCGAAGGTGGGCTGTGCCCGCGAGGCCGTGACGACCCTGACCTACGACTACGGCGATCAGATGGCCGCCCTCGGCCCGCTCGGCGCAGCGACCGACCCGCACGCGCACGACCTCTGCGCCATCCACACCGACCGCCTGTCGGTGCCCAAGGGGTGGGTCGTCGTCCGCCACGAGACGCTGCGCGTCTGAGGCTCGGCCGGCGTCCGGACGAGGGTGCGAGAATGGGCGGATGCCGACCACTGCCGCCCCCGCCCGCATCCATGACTTCGTCGTCGCCGACCTGAGCCTCGCCGAGGCGGGTCGTCATCAGCTGCGCCTCGCCGAGAACGAGATGCCCGGCCTGATGGCACTGCGCGAGGAGTTCGGTCCCCTCCACCCGCTGGCCGGTGCCCGCATCGCCGGCTCGCTGCACATGACCGTGCAGACCGCCGTGCTCATCGAGACGCTCGTGGCTCTGGGTGCGCAGGTGCGCTGGGCCAGCTGCAACATCTTCTCGACGCAGGACGAGGCGGCCGCCGCGGTCGCGGTCGGCCCGCACGGCACCGTGGACCAGCCGGCCGGAGTTCCGGTCTTCGCGTTCAAGGGTGAGACGCTCGAGGAGTACTGGCAGCTGGCCGATCGCATCTTCGACTGGTCGGCCGAGGGCTTCGACGGGCCCAACCTCATCCTCGACGACGGCGGCGACGCGACCCTGCTGGTGCACAAGGGCGTCGAGTTCGAGAAGGCGGGCGCGGTGCCCGCGGCATCCCCGTCCGACTCGCACGAGTACCGCATCGTCCTCGACACGCTCCGCGCGAGCCTGGCCCGCGACCCGCAGCGCTTCACGCGGATGGCGGCGCAGATCCTCGGCGTCACCGAGGAGACCACCACCGGCGTGCACCGGTTGTACGAACTCGCCGCAGCCGGGACGCTGCTGTTTCCGGCCATCAATGTCAACGACTCGGTCACCAAGAGCAAGTTCGACAACAAGTACGGCATCCGCCACTCGCTTCCGGACGGTCTCAACCGCGCCACCGACGTGCTCATCGGCGGCAAGGTCGCCTACGTCGTCGGCTACGGCGATGTCGGCAAGGGAGCGGCCGAGGCGCTCCGCGGTCAGGGCGCCCGCGTGATCATCGGGGAGGTCGACCCCATCTGCGCGCTGCAGGCGGCGATGGACGGTTTCCAGGTCGCCCGCTTGGAGTCGGTCATCGGCGATGTCGACATCCTCATCACGGGCACGGGGAACACCCGGGTGGTCACGGTGGATCACCTTCAGAACCTCAAACACCTTGCCATCGTCGGCAACGTCGGACACTTCGACGACGAGATCGACATCGCCGGGCTCGAAGCGATCCCGGGTGTCGAGAAGATCGAGATCAAGCCGCAGGTGCACGAGTACCGGCTGCCGGGCGGTGACGACCGTGCGCCGCGCAGCATCCTGGTCATGAGCGAGGGGCGACTGATGAACCTCGGCAACGCGACCGGGCATCCCTCCTTCGTGATGAGCGCGTCGTTCACCAACCAGGTGCTGGCCCAGATCGAGCTGTACACGAAGCGGGAGCAGTATCCCGTCGGCGTGTACGTGCTGCCGAAGATCCTGGATGAGAAGGTGGCGCGACTGCATCTGGCGGCGCTCGGTGTTCAGCTCACCGAGCTCACGCCGGAGCAGGCCGCGTACATCGGTGTTCCCGTGGAGGGGCCCTACAAGCTGGAGCATTACCGCTACTGACGGTCGATGTTCCCCGGACCGGGTGCAGGCGACCCATAGCTGCGGCACAGCGAATGTTCACCCCACTTTTGTTTTGATTTCTTCAAAACTAGGTAAGGTGGAGGCATGGCCTCGCTCGCAACACCCGCGCACGGCGCAGACGCCGTCGACGCCGCGGCGGCGCTGCGGGCGGCAGGGCTGAAGGTCACGGATTCGCGTGCAGCGGTCTACGACACGCTGCGAACGCACGCGCACGCCAGCGCGGAGGACGTCTTCCTCGCGATCGTGGAGCGGATGCCGCGTGCGAGCCGCCAATCGGTGTACAACGCGTTGGGTGATTTCGCCGATGCGGGGCTCGTACGCCGCATCGAGCCGGCGGGCCGGCCGATGCTCTTCGAGCTGCGGGTCAGCGATAACCACCATCACCTCGTGTGCACCTCGTGCGGCGCGGTCGTCGACGTGGACTGCGCCATCGGCGCGGCGCCGTGTCTCGAGCCCTCCGACAGCCACGGCTTCATCCTCACCACGGCGGAGGTGACGTACTGGGGCGTGTGCCCCGCGTGCGCACGAGCCGCCACCCCACCCCTCACGGAAGGAACATCATGACAGACCAGGACCCGACCAGCGCCGGCATCGGCGCTGACGCGACCGACATCGACCAGTCCGTCACCGTCACCGACACCGGCGAGGCGTACGCCGAGGAGGCCGCGACCTGCCCGGTCATCCACGCGCAGCCGCACCCGACGAGCGGGTCGGCCAACCGGGTCTGGTGGCCCAACCAGCTCAACCTCAAGATCCTCGCCAAGAACCCCCAGGTGCGTAACCCTCTGGACGCGGACTTCGACTACGCCGCCGCCTTCGAGTCGCTCGACCTGGCGGCCGTCAAGAAGGACATCGAGGACGTGCTCACCACCAGTCAGGACTGGTGGCCCGCCGACTTCGGCCATTACGGGCCGCTGATGATCCGCATGGCGTGGCACTCGGCCGGCACCTATCGGGTGACCGACGGTCGCGGTGGCGGCGGCGCCGGTCAGCAGCGATTCGCCCCGCTGAACAGCTGGCCCGACAACGTCAACCTCGACAAGGCGCGGCGACTGCTCTGGCCCGTCAAGAAGAAGTACGGCCAGTCGATCTCCTGGGCCGACCTCATGATCCTCGCCGGCAACGTCGCGCTGGAGTCGATGGGTTTCCGCACGTTCGGCTTCGCCGGCGGCCGCGCCGACGTCTGGGAGCCCGATGACGACGTGTACTGGGGTCCCGAGACCACCTGGCTGGGCGACGAGCGCTACTCCGGAGACCGCGAGCTGGACAAGCCTCTCGCGGCCGTGCAGATGGGCCTCATCTACGTCAACCCGGAAGGACCGAACGGCAATCCCGACCCGCTGGCCTCCGCCCGCGACATCCGTGAGACGTTCGGTCGCATGGCGATGAACGACGAGGAGACCGTCGCGCTGATCGCGGGCGGCCACACGTTCGGAAAGACGCACGGCGCGGCATCCGACGACAACCTCGACGACAACCCGGAGGCTGCGGGCCTGGAGGCTCAGGGCCTCGGCTGGAAGAACAACCACGGCACGGGGCGCGGTGACGACACGATCACGTCCGGCCTCGAGGTCACGTGGACCTATCACCCCACGCGCTGGGACAACGAGTTCTTCCACATCCTCTACGCGTACGAGTGGGAGCTCATGAAGAGCCCCGCCGGTGCGCACCAGTGGCGGCCGAAGGGCGGCCAGGGCGCCGACATGGTTCCGCTCGCGCACAGCGACGGCAAGCGCGAGCCGCGCATGCTCACGAGCGATCTCGCCCTGCGTATGGACCCGGAGTACGACAAGATCTCGCGGAAGTTCAAGGACGACCCCGACGCCTTCGCCGATGCGTTCGCCCGTGCATGGTTCAAACTCACGCACCGCGACATGGGACCCGTCACCCGTTACCTCGGACCGGAGGTGCCGGCGGAGGAGCTGCTCTGGCAGGACCCGGTCCCCGCGCCGACCGGCACCGGGCTGGACAGCACGCAGGTCGCCGACCTGAAGGCGCGCGTGCTCGACTCGGGTCTGACGGTCTCCGAACTGGTCGCGACGACGTGGGCGGCGGCATCCTCCTTCCGCGGCAGTGACAAGCGCGGGGGCGTCAACGGCGCACGCATCCGCCTCGCGCCGCAGAAGGACTGGGAGGTCAACAACCCCGCCCAGCTGCACCGGGTGCTCGGCGTGCTCGGCGGTATCAAGACGGATGCCGCCCAGGCCGGTATCGACGTCTCCCTCGCCGACCTGATCGTCATCGCGGGCAATGCCGCCGTCGAGAAGGCGGCGGCCGATGCGGGCGTCGCGGTGGACGTGCCGTTCCACGCGGGACGCACCGACGCCTCGGAGCAGCAGACCGACGTCGAGTCCTTCGCCTACCTGGAGCCCGCGGCCGATGGCTTCCGCAACTACCAGGGTCCGCTGGCCCCGATGCCCGCGGAGTACCACCTCATCGACAAGGCGAACCTCCTCACCCTCACGGCTCCGGAGATGACCGTCCTGGTCGGAGGCCTGCGTGTGCTGGGCGCGAACTGGGACGGTTCGCCGTACGGCGTGTTCACGGACCGGGTCGGGGTGCTCTCGAACGACTTCTTCGTGAATCTGCTCGACCTCGGGACGACGTGGACGCCGCTGGACCCCGGCTCCCACGCCTTCGCGGGGGTCAAGGACGGCTCGGGCGAGAAGGTCGGCGTCGGCACGCGCGTCGATCTGCTCTTCAGCTCGAACTCCGAGCTGCGCGCGCTTGCCGAGGTGTACGCCTCGGACGACGCGACCGAGAAGTTCGTCCGCGATTTCGTCGCCGCGTGGACCAAGGTCACCGAGCTGGACCGCTTCGACCTCCACCGCTGAGCACGCATCCACACGACGCCGGGGCCCCTTCCGATCGGAAGGGGCCCCGCCGTCGTCCTGCGCGGCACGCGGTCTCAACCCAGACACGTCGGATACTGTGTTGTTGCGCCCTGCCGCGCCGCGGCATCCGGCCCACCCGAAGGACGAATCAGGCCATATGACTTCCCGCATCCTCGTTGTCGACGACGACATCGCGCTCGCCGAGATGATCGGTATCGTGCTGCGCACCGAGGGCTTCGAACCGCTGTTCTGCGCCGACGGCACCGCCGCCGTCGAGATGTGGCGGGAGGAGCGGCCCGACCTCGTGCTCTTGGACCTGATGCTGCCCGGCATGGACGGCATCGAGATCTGCACGCGCATCCGCTCCGAATCGGGCGTTCCGATCATCATGCTCACCGCGCGCACCGATACGGCCGACGTCGTCCGCGGGCTCGAGTCGGGCGCCGACGACTACATCGTCAAGCCGTTCAACCCGAAAGAGCTCGTGGCGCGGATCCGCACGCGGCTTCGTCCCGCCGCCGAGGCGACCGGCGGCGATCTGCGCATCGGCGACGTCATCGTCGACGTCGCCGCCCACGAAGTGCGCCGGGGGAGCGAGGTCATCGCGCTCACCCCGCTGGAGTTCGAGTTGCTCGTGGCGCTCGCCTCGAAACCGCAGCAGGTGTTCTCGCGCGAAATGCTGCTCGAGCAGGTCTGGGGCTACCACTACAAGGCCGACACCCGTCTCGTGAATGTGCACGTGCAGCGGCTGCGCGCGAAGGTCGAGATCGATCCCGACAACCCGCGGATCGTCATGACGGTGCGCGGCGTCGGCTATCGCGCCGGCGCGGTGGTGTGATCGGCCGCTCATGACGCCGCAGACGGCGACCGTGCCGACGTTGACCGGCTGGCGCGATTGGCGCAGCTGGCCTCGCCGGGTGGCGTACGCCTGGACCCGGTCGCTGCGTTTTCGCACGCTCGTCATCACGATCGGTGCGACGGCTCTCGCCATCCTCATCGCCTTCGTCGCGATGGCGCTTGCGATCCAGAACGATCTCTTCGAGTCCCGCGTCCAGCAGGTGCAGGAAGCCGTGCAGCGCGCCACGCAGTCCACCCAGCAGACGCTCAACGCCGCGCAGATCGATGGCGACGGCGCCGCCTTGCAGTCGCTCTGGAACAATGCGACCGACTCGATCGCCCGCCAAGCCGGCACCGACATGATCGCCGCGTTCCGCATTTCGGATGAGCCGTCGACGATCGCCCCGCAGGACTTCCAGCGCGGCGGGCTGAACGCAGGATTGATCACGCCCGGGCTGCGCGGCGCCGTTCAAGGTGACAGCCAGAAGCGCTGGTGGCAGTCCGTCGGTCTGCCGGCAGCCGACGGCAGTACGGTGCCCGGGATCATCGTCGGGCAGCAGCTCGAGTTTCCCGAGGTCGGTGCCTACGAGTTCTACTTCGCCTACGACTTCGCCCCGGAGCAGCAGACCCTGCAGTTCGTCCAGATCACGCTGTGGCTCGTCGGTGCCGGGCTGGTGCTCCTGATCGCCGCGATCTCCTCCTTCGTGCTGCGCTCGGTGACCGTCCCGATCGCCGAGGCCGCCGAAACGAGTGCGACCCTCGCCGCCGGCGATCTCGCCGTGCGTCTGCCGGTACGGGGTGAGGACGAGTTCGCGATCCTCGGCCGCTCGTTCAACGCGATGGCCGACAGCATCGAATCCCAGATCAAGGAGCTCGCCGAGCTCTCGCTCGTGCAGCAGCGCTTCGTCTCCGACGTCTCCCATGAGCTGCGCACACCGCTGACGACGATCCGCCTGGCCAGCGACATGCTCAACGATCAGCGCGACTCCTTCGATCCGACCACCGCCCGCGCCGCGGAGCTGCTGCATGCACAGGTGCAGCGCTTCGAGACGCTTCTGACCGACCTGCTGGAGATCAGCCGCTACGACGCGGGGTCGGTGCAGCTGGAGTATGAGCCGACCAGCCTCGCGCATCTCGCCGAGGACGTCATCGCCTCGATGCAGCAGTTGGCCGATCAGCACGGGACGGATGTGCGCCTGGTCGCTCCGGGAGGCTACTCTCCGGTCGACATGGATCCCCGCCGCGTCCGCAGGGTCGTGCGCAACCTGCTCGGCAACGCCATCGAGCACGGCGAGGGCCGTCCCATCGTCGTCACCGTGGACAGCAACCAGCGGGCGGTTGCGATCGGTGTCCGTGACTATGGACTCGGCATGAGCGCCGCCGACGCCGAGCGCGTGTTCGACCGCTTCTGGCGCGCCGACCCGTCGCGCAAGCGCACGATCGGCGGCACGGGATTGGGGCTGTCGATCGCGCTCGGCGATGCGAAGCTGCACGGGGGCACTCTGGCTGTCTGGTCGGATCTCGGCCGCGGCACGAACTTCGTGCTGACGCTGCCGCGGCAGGGTCAGCCCATCGACGGCTCGTCACCCGTTGCCCTCGACCCGGGCGAGGACGGCGTCTCGCTCGATGACCTCGGCTTGACGCAGCCGATCACCGTATTCGACAAGGGGGGACGCTCATGAGTCTTCGGCGTCTGCGCCGGGCGAGCATCACGGTGCTCGCGGGGGCGCTCATGGTGGCCCTCGCCGCGTGCGCGGGGCTGCCGACCTCCGGACCGGTCAACCCGGGCGTGCGGATCGTGGACGACGGGACCTCCGGTGACATCGCATTCATCCCGAAGGGGCCGGTGAAGGACGCCACGCCCCAGCAGATCGTCGAGGGCTTCATCGCGGCCGGTACCGGCCCCACCAACAACTGGGAGACGGCGCAGCAGTTCCTCGCCCCCAGCTACAAAGGCACCTGGAAGCCGCAGGCCGGCGTCACGATCTACGCGTCCGGGCAGCGCACCCTGCAGCAGAGCGCATCCGGCGACATCGTGCTGACGGTCTCGCCGGTGGCGACGGTGGATGCCACGGGGGAGATGAGCCCGGCATCCGACAACGGCCCCATTCCCCTGACCTTCAAGCTCGCTCAGCAGGACGACGGGCAGTGGCGGATCACCCAGGCGCCCGACGGGATCGTGCTCGACAAGGCCCAGTTCCTGGCCGTGTTCGGGAACTATTCGCTGATGTACTTCGATCCGACGTGGACCTACCTGGTGCCCGACGTACGGTGGTTCCCGCGGTACTACGCCGCCACCAACATCGCTCAGGGCCTCGTCGACGGTGCGCCCGCGCCCTGGCTGCGCGGGGCGGTGGTGAGCGCGTTCACGGATGGTGCACGGCTCGAGTTGACCTCCGTTCCGCGTCAGTCCAACGTCGCGCAGGTGACCCTGCAGGACGGCGCCCGCTCGCTCGACCAGACCGCGCTGAACCGCATGCAGACCCAGCTCGAGGCGAGCCTGGACGTCCCCGGGATCACGAGCGTGGACATGCTGCTTCCCGGGGGCCAGCAGCTGACGGCCCACCGTGTGGACGTGCGTTCCACCGCGGTGGCGGCCAACCCCTTGGTTCGCACCGATGACGCCTTCGGTTTCGTATCGGGCACGACCATCTCGCCGATCGCGGGGCTCTCCGACGCGCTGATGCAGATCTCGGCGACCGACATCGAGGTCAATGCCGATCGCACCGCCGCCGCTGTCCGCGACGTGTCGGGAGCGGTTCTCGAGGTCCCCGCCGACGGCCCCATCCGCCGCCTCGACACGCGTCCGGATCTCGTCGCTCCCTCCATGGATCCCGCGGGATACGTGTGGTCGGTGCCGTCGGACGCGCCCGGATCGGTGATCGCGTACGCACCGGGCGGCACCGCCGTTCCGATGTCCGGGGGATGGGCGGGCGCCTCCGCGGTCATCGCGCAGCGCGTCTCGCGCGACGGGACGAGGCTCGTCGCCGTGGTGCGCGACGGTGACCGCTACGCCGTATGGGGGGCGGGGATCCAGCGGGACCGCACCGGGGCGCCCACCGCGCTCGCGTCTCCCGTGAAGAAGCTCGCGACGCTGTCGGATGCCGCAACGGATCTCACCTGGCTCGATGCGAGCACGCTCGGCGTGCTCGCCGGCACCGGGCAGGACCAGTATGTCGAGGCGGTGCACGTGGGCGGCTTCCCGGACGCGCCGATCCGTACGCCCGGGGACACCTCGACGCTCTCGGGGCAGACGTCGAACGCGAGCGTGAGTGACACCGACGGCGAGCTCTATGCGCAGCGGGGTGCCAACTGGCAGCAGCTGATGGGGGGCGTCCGGGTCCTGGCGGTGCAGCAGGGGATGCCGCGCTGAGGCGGATCCTCCTCCCCGCGTCGCGCTGCGAGAGCGCTCCTCCACAGATGCGCATCGGGGTCCCCGCACGTGACGTGCATTCGACATGGTGGCATCATGCTCGATCCGGCTTGGCTCCGCGCACCCGTCTGGCGCCGCGTGGGCGACGCTGCGGCCGGGGCGCTCTCGCTGGTACTGCCCGTGTGGTGCGCGGGCTGCGACGAGCCGGACGTCGGTCTGTGCGCGCGCTGTCGTGAACTCCTTCTGCCACGGGTGCGCGTACGTTCGCTGCTGCCGGGGCTCGCCGTCTGCTCCGCACTGGATTTCTCCGGCGTGCCGGCGCGCGTCCTGCGCGCGTTCAAAGAGGACGGGCGTACGGGGCTGGCCCGACCGCTCGGCGGTGCCCTGGCCGCTGCTGTGGCGCGCGTCGAAGGCGCCGGCGCCGAGGTGGCGATCGTGCCCGTGCCCTCGTCGCGACGTGCGTTTCGCCGGCGAGGATACGAGACCAGCGCCCTGCTGGCGCGCCGGGGCGGTCTGGAGCCGCTGCGGGCGCTGAGCTCGCGCGGCGCGGTCGCCGACCAGCGTGGTCTCGGCCGCGAGGCGCGCGCGCAGAACGTCGCGGGAACCCTCCAGGCGCGCGGTGTCGCGGGGCTGTCCGTCATCGCCGTCGACGACGTGCTGACCACCGGCGCGACGTTGCGCGAGGCCGCGCGAGCCCTGACGGCCGGCGGTGCGCGCGTGATCGGGGCCGCGACGGTCGCTGCGACCGCGCGACACGCCCCGTGAGCGCGGATCCATTGCGGATCCTCAGGGGATCGGTCCGTTACTCCCGGGATTGGCGCGTGACAGTACCGCCGCACGCCGATAGCGTGGGAGAGACCAAGGCGAACTCAGGGTCCGCCCTTGACCGGCCGGACCCGGAACAAGGAGGTCAGGATGGAAACCAGCATCGTCGGCGTGGGTGTGAGCATCTCGGATCGTTTCCGCACCGTCACCGAAGAGAAGTCCGTCCGCATCGGAACGCTGTCCCCCCGAGCGCAGCGTCTCGACGTCAAGGTCACGCACCGCGCGTATCACAATGGAAGCCGCGAAGAGGAGACGGTCGAGCTGACCGTCACGGGCAAGGGCCCACTCGTGCGTGCGGAGGCCACCGACAGCGACAAGTTCACGGCGCTCGACATGGCGGTCGACAAGCTCGCCGAGCAGCTGCGTCGTGCCAAGGACAAGCGCGTGGACGCCCGAAACCACCCGCGTGGCGCCAAGCTCGACAAGGGCAGCGGTGCGCTGTCCGGCATCGATGTGCAGCCGGCATCCGTGGAGACGCTGCGTGCTGTCGCGACCGGCGAGATTCCGATCGCCGTCGGCGACGAGGGCGAGGACGACTACACCCCGGTCGTGATCCGCACCAAGAACTTCGACGCCGAGTGGATGACGGTCGAAGAAGCCGTCGACCGCATGGAGCTCGTCGGACACGACTTCTTCCTCTTCATCGACGCCCGCACCGACCACCCGAGTGTCGTCTACCGCCGCAAGGGCTGGGACTACGGCGTGATCTCGCTCACGGCCAGCGCTCCGCCGGCCGCGGAGCTCGCGTCCTGACCGACCCGACCGGCCCCCGGAAACGGGGCGAGTGAACAGAATCGGATGCCGCCGCGCGCGGCATCCGATTCTGTGTGCGGGATCCGATTCCGGTGCGCGACGTCGATTCAGCTGGATGCGTCGTGGCGTGGGAAGGTCGCGTCCAGATCCAGCCGTTCCGTCAGCAGCTGTGACCAGAGATCCGCTATCTTCTCGACCGCGTCCGCCGAGGTGACCGCCTTGCGGCAGAACTCGTTGAGTCCGGTGCGGTCATCGGTCACCGGCTCCCCGTGCCACCGCATCCACGCGCGGGGGCCGAAGTAGACGTGGAGGAACTTCTGGTGCACTTCGAGCAGTCCGATGCGTCTGCCGCCGCACTCGATGGTCCAGTGACGAGTGTTCCCGACCTGCATTCCGACGACGAGTTCGAGCCCCCTCGGAAGATCGATGTCGACGAGTCGGTCGACGAGCCGTTCGGCGAGCTTGTAGGTCGTTCGCAGCTTCGGCTCTGTCGCGAAGCGATCCTGCCAGGCGGCGAACCGTTCGTCGGACAGATAGAACTTGTGTCCCCACTTGTGGGTCGGGGGTCGTTCGTCGGAGGAGTCCGAACGTGTGCCCGTAATGGCCGACTGCAGGAGCGCGCTGAGGAAGGACTCGCGGTCGAAGTCCCCCTCCGCGTCGGTGAACACGCGCCGCAGGCACACGGCGAAGGCCTGCATCGCCCGGCAATCGGCCACCGTCGCGAGTCCCCAGTGCTGCCGCAGGCCGGTCGCGGCATCCGCGTCCATCCCGATGTCTTCCGAGAGCGCCTGCGGGAGACTGTCCAAGCCGTCGTCCTGGGCGAACACGGCGAGCAGGGGCTCCGTGAATGCATCGGAGCCGAGGTCGGCGAAGACGTGCGGATGCGCGAGCTGGAGACACAGCACCGCGAACAATCTCTCGACGGGGATCTGCGTGCCGAGGATTCCGCGCAGGAGCATGAGGGTGTTAATCAGTCGCTTGATCGAACGCGGGTTGTTGCGCACCGAGGTGCCGATCAGATCGCGGAACTGTGTCCGCTGATCGTCGTTGAGCTCGATTCCGGCGCTCGCGCAGCTGTGCAGGAGAAGCGTCTCGACCTGATAGTTGGCGACTGGCATGTGGAAGGGGACCTGAATGATCTTGTCGAAGAACGAGCCCGCCTTCTTCGCATCGATCCGATTCGAGCCGTATTTGTCGCTGACGCCTTGAGCGACGACATCGAAGTCGATCGCCAGGACGAATACGCAGTGGTCAAGGTCGAGGAAGATCTTCAGCGTCTCCATCAGTTCGACCGCGCGTCGCGGCTCAAGGCGGTCGAGGTCGTCGACGAAAATCACGATCCGCCCCTTATCGGCCGGATCGGCGGGATTCTCCACGGCTGCGCTCACGAGCTCGGAGAGGTGCTGACGCAGCATGCCCAGGAGCTCGAAGGGAGAGTGGGCCATTTCGTCCGCTTCCGACGTCGTGGGGACCGACACGAGCTCGCCGACGCTGACTCCCAGGGTGGCCTTCGAGACGATGTTCGCCAATGCGTTCGTGAGCATCTTCGCGTACCGGGACGACGCCAGCAGTCGTTCCGCCCACTTCTGCTTCGAGTCGGGCTCCGGGGCGATCTTCTCCAGTTCCGCCACCAGGGTCTGAAGCATCATGACGGCCAGCTGTCCGTCGAGGTCGAACTGGGAGTATTGTCACGTGTTGAAGCTGATCGTGAACAGCGGCGCTGTGCTCGACGCCGTCAGCTGAGCAGCCAGCCGACGACGCTCCGCGTTGCCGTGGACGGTGGACAGACGTGCCGTGGGGGAGAGGGCGCGCTCGATGAGGAGCATCGTGTTGGTCTTTCCCGAACCCCAGTCTCCTTGGATCGCGAGCGTCAGCGGCGTCGCGCACTGGCGAATGAAATCTGCGAGCCCGTCGATGTAGCGCCCGAGTTCGAGGTAGTCCTGCGCTTGCGGCCGGTCGGAGAGTCCTTGACTGGTGCGGGTGCGGCTGACATTCGAGGCTGCGGTGCTCACGCTCGTGACCCTAGCCGCTCACCGCCGCTGGCTGGGTGCGGCCACGCGCCGTCAGTCGAAGATGCCGTCCAGGATGCTGCCGATCACGAGGCCGCCGAGGATGCCGCCGACCATGTCGCCGCCGCTTCCGCCGCGCCGGCTGCCTCCCCAGCCGCCACCATTTCCCCAGCCGCCGTCATTCGGGCGGGAGGAGTCGATGTCGCGCTGGGCCAGCTGCAGAGCCTCCGCCGCCAGCTGCCCGCATCGACGGGCGTCGGCGAGGGCCTGTTCACGATCGTCCTCGCCGATGGGCTGTGCGCTCAGCGCCGCCAGGTCCAGACGGATCCGTTCCGCTTCGGCCAGACGGGTACGCGCATCGGCTCCGATCCATCCCCGGTGACCGGAGATGACGCTGCGCGCGACGCCGAGCTGGCGGTCCGCGTCGTCGATCGCGTGGCGGACGTGGCTCTCAGGCGGTGCGGGGTGGGCCAGACGTGCACGGGCCTTGGCGACCGCGGCATCCAGTGCGGCGTTGGCCTCACGCAGTCGGGTGAGCTCACCGAACGGGTCGGGAAGCTCGCCCGCCGGGGTGAGTGCGGAAAGCTCGTTCTCGAGCGCAGCCATGGCAGCGCTCACGGCGGGGATGCTCTGCAGCTCACGAGCGGCCACGAGGTCGCCGCGCGAATCCTCCACGATGGCGTCAAGCGTGGATTCGGCACGCAACGCCTCCACTTCGAAGGCGTCCACGGCATCCAACAGGGTGGTCGCGCGGCGCACCGCCTCCATCGCCGTCTCCAGCGCGAGGTTCGCCTGCTCCCGCTGACCACTCTCGCGTCGTGCCGTGGAGACATCGGCGCCGTGCGTGGCGAAGGCGAAGAGCTGGGCAGCTTCGGTGGCGTTCTTCTCGATGCGTCGCACAGCGGCAGGCGCGTACCGGGCGTGCACGCGCGCGAGAGTCGCCTCGGCGCGTTCGAGTCGCTGTGTGCCCCGTTCGACGTCGGCGCGGATGCCGGCGATGATCTCCGGAGCGCGGCGGGCGCGCTCGACGGGCTCGGCGAGAGCTTGGAGGCGATCGTCGAGGAGCTCCTGTGCCCAGTCGCACAGCTGGATGATGCGCGCGTTGCGCGTGCGCAGCTCCTCGGGGGTGTCCGGGATGTGGTCGTGGTTGAGCTGGTTCAGCTGGAACGCCTCGCCCATGTGGCTGCGCACCGCGTTCAGCGCCTCGCGGAGGCTCTGGGTGGGCTCGGTGCCCAACTCGATCTCGGCGAAGACGAGTTCGTCCTCCGTGGTGCGCAGGCGCTCGTCGATCTCGACGAGCGCCGCGTCCGCCCGGCGGCCGAGCTCGGCGTCCTCGGCCGCCCGCTGCTCGCGTTCCTGCTTGCGTGCGCCCCAGAATCCGGCCATGTCACGATCCTATGCGCGTGTTTTCGAGGTCTCGCGCAGGTAAGCAAAGTCACAGCCAGGTAACATGGCCCCGTATGCCGTGCCTTCGCGCGCGGTCGAGGCGGCGTCGCGCGTCGCCCGCACCCGATAGATGGAGATGCTCCGTGGCCAACCCTCTCGAGAAACTGCTCCGCGCCGGCGAAGGACGCATCCTGCGGCGGCTTCAGCAGGTCGTGAAGGCGGTCGGCGCCCTGGAGGAGGACTATGCGCAGCTGACCGACGAGGAGCTGCGCGGGGAGACCGCCGAGCTGCGCGCCCGTCACGAGGCGGGGGAGAGCCTCGACAAGCTGATGCCGGAGGCCTTCGCGGCCGTGCGCGAGGCCGCCAAGCGCACGCTCGGCCAGCGTCCGTACGACGTCCAGATCATGGGTGGCGCGGCGCTGCATCTCGGCAACATCGCGGAGATGAAGACCGGTGAGGGAAAGACGCTGACCGCGACCTTCGCGGTCTACCTCAACGCCATCGCCGGCCAGGGCGTGCACGTCATCACCGTCAACGATTTCCTCGCGTCGTATCAGGCCGAGCTCATGGGTCGCGTCTACCGCGCACTCGGCATGTCGACCGGCACGATCGTCGCCGGGCAGACACCCGAGGTGCGCCGTGAGCAGTACAACGCCGACATCACCTACGGCACGAACAACGAGTTCGGCTTCGATTACCTGCGCGACAACATGGCCTGGCAGAAGCAGGACCTCGTCCAGCGCGGTCACTTCTTCGCGATCGTCGACGAGGTCGACTCGATCCTCATCGATGAGGCGCGCACGCCGCTCATCATCTCCGGCCCGTCCTCCGGCGAGGCGAACCGCTGGTTCGTCGAGTTCGCGAAGATCGCGAAGACTCTCGAAGCCGGCGTCGACTACGAGGTCGACGAGAAGAAGCGCACGATCGGTGTTCTCGAGCCCGGCATCGAGAAGGTGGAGGACTACCTCGGCATCGACAACCTGTACGAATCGGCCAACACCCCGCTCATCTCCTTCCTGAACAACTCGATCAAGGCGCTGGCGCTGTTCAAGCGCGACACCGACTACGTCGTGATGAACGACGAAGTCATGATCGTCGACGAGCACACCGGCCGCATCCTGGTCGGGCGCCGGTACAACGAGGGCATCCACCAGGCGATCGAGGCCAAGGAGAACGTCCCGGTCAAGGCAGAGAACCAGACACTCGCGACGGTGACGTTGCAGAACTACTTCCGCCTGTACGAGAAGCTCGCCGGCATGACCGGCACCGCCGAGACCGAGGCGGCAGAGTTCATGTCGACCTATAAGCTCGGCGTCGTCCCGATCCCGACGAACAAGCCGATGATCCGCAAGGACCAGCCCGACCTCGTCTACAAGAACGAGCAGGCGAAGTTCGCTCAGGTGGTGGAGGACATCGCGCGCCGTCATGAGAGCGGGCAGCCGGTGCTCGTCGGTACCGTCAGCGTCGAGAAGAGCGAGTACCTCTCGCGCCTGCTCGCCAAGAAGGGCATCAAGCACGAGGTCCTCAACGCCAAGAACCACGCGCGTGAGGCCGAGATCGTCGCTCGCGCCGGTCGCCTCGGCGCCGTCACCGTCGCCACCAACATGGCCGGCCGCGGCACCGACATCATGCTCGGCGGCAACGCCGAGTTCCTGGCGGTGCAGGAGGTCAAGGCGAAGGGACTGGACCCCGTCGAGACGCCCGACGAGTACGACGCCGCATGGACCGAGACCTACGCCGCGATGCGCGACATCGTCGCCGAAGAGGCGACGAAGGTCGTCGAGGCCGGCGGACTGTACGTCCTCGGAACCGAGCGTCATGAGTCCCGCCGTATCGACAACCAGCTGCGCGGCCGCTCGGGCCGTCAGGGCGACCCCGGCGAGAGCCGCTTCTATCTGTCGCTGACCGACGACCTGATGCGCCTGTTCCAGTCCGGCGCCGCCGAGGCGATCCTCGCCCGCACGAACTTCCCGGACGATGTCGCGATCGAGTCGACCATGGTTTCGCGCGCGATCAAGAGTGCGCAGTCGCAGGTGGAAGCCCGCAACGCGGAGATCCGCAAGAACGTGCTCAAGTACGACGACGTCCTCAACCGCCAGCGCGAGGCGATCTACGCCGACCGCCGGCAGATGCTCGAGGGCGACGACCTCTCCGACCGCGTCCACCACTTCATCGAGGACGCCATCGGCGCGATCATCGACGACCACACCGGTACGGGCCACAACGAGAGCTGGGACTTCGACGCGCTGTGGACGGAGCTGAAGACGCTGTACCCGGTGTCGGTGACGATCGACGAGGTCGTCGCCGAAAGCGGCAACCAGGGGCGCGTCACGCCGGAGGTGCTCAAGCGCGAGATCCTCTCGGACGCGAAGATCGCGTACGCGGCGCGTGAGGAGAAGCTCGGTGAGCCAGCGATGCGCGAGCTCGAGCGGCGGGTCGTGCTGCAGGTGCTCGACCGCCGGTGGCGCGATCACCTCTACGAGATGGACTACCTCAAGGACGGCATCGGCCTGCGCGCGATGGCACAGCGTGATCCGCTGATCGAGTACCAGCGCGAGGGCTACGAGATGTTCCAGACGATGATGGGGCAGATCAAGGAGGAGTCCGTCGGCTTCCTCTACAACCTCGAGGTCGAGGTGCGCCAGAGCGGCGAGGAGGTCGAGGCGAAGGGCCTGCAGGTCGCGCCCTCGGTCGAGAACCAGAAGCTCCAGTACACGGCCGCCAACGATGCGGGCGAGGTGGAGGTCCGCAACGACCGCGGACAGGTGCAGCAGGCGGCGACGAGCAAACTCCGCCAGCAGAGCGCGCCCGCCGCGCCGGCCGCACCCGCCGCCGAGGCTCCGCGCGGGGCATTCGGGCAGCGCACGGATGCCGCGGCATCCGCGCCTGCGGCGAACAACCGTGCCGAGCGTCGCGCCGCCGGCAAGAAGAAGTAGGCGGACGCCCGGGCCACCGGGCGGCGATTGGCCTCGTCGGGGCGGCGATATCCTGATCCGATGAGTCCCCGCATCCTCGATCAGTCATCCAAACTCAAGGACGTCCTCTACGAGATCCGTGGAGCCGCCCTCGTCGAGGCTGACCGGCTCGAGGCCGACGGACACCGCATCCTCAAGCTCAACACCGGCAATCCCGCCGTCTTCGGCTTCGAGGCGCCGTACCAGATCGTGCGCGACATGATCGAGGCGGTCCCGCACGCACACGGCTACAGCGACAGCCGCGGCATCATGTCGGCGCGGCGCGCTGTCGTGTCGCGGTACGAGCAGGTTCCCGGGTTCCCCGCGTTCGATCCGGACGATGTCTACCTGGGTAACGGCGTCTCCGAGTTGATCACCATGACCATGCAGGCGCTGCTGGACAGCGGCGACGAGGTTCTCATCCCCGCTCCGGACTATCCGCTGTGGACGGCCATGACGAGCTTGGCCGGGGGCACCCCGGTGCACTACCGCTGCGACAACGAGAACGGCTGGCAGCCCGATCTCGAAGACATCCGGTCGAAGGTGACGCCGGCCACCAAAGCGATCGTCGTCATCAACCCGAACAACCCGACCGGGGCGGTGTACTCCCGTGAGGTGCTCGAGGGAATCGTGGAGATCGCTCGGGAGCACTCGCTGCTGCTGCTCAGCGACGAGATCTACGACCGCATTCTGTTCGACGATGCCGTGCACATCCCGCTCGCCACGCTCGCGCCGGATCTGCTCTGCCTGACCTTCAACGGCCTGTCCAAGACGTATCGCGTGGCCGGGTATCGCTCGGGCTGGATGGTCATCACCGGCCCGAAGAAGCACGCCGTCGGGTTCCTCGAGGGGATTCAGCTGCTCGCCTCGACGCGGCTGTGTCCCAATGTGCCCGCTCAGCATGCGGTGCAGGCTGCGCTGTCCGGCGTGCAGTCGATCGACGCGCTGATCGCTCCCACCGGACGGCTCCATGAGCAGCGGGATGCCGCATTCGAGGCGCTCACCGCGATTCCGGGGGTGCAGTGCCACAAGCCGCGCGGCGCTCTCTACGCGTTCCCCCGGCTCGATCCTGAGATCTATGAGATCCACGACGATGCCAAGTTCGTCTACGACTTCCTCGTCGCAGAGCACGTGCTGCTGGTGCAGGGAACCGGCTTCAACTGGCCGACGCCGGATCACTTCCGGATCGTGACGCTGCCGGAGGCGCGCGTGCTCACCGAGGCGATCGAACGGCTCGGCAACTTCCTCTCCTCGTACCGCCAGTAGGGATCGGCGACCGCGCCGACCCCGCTTTCGGCGGGTGGTCAGAGAAGCGCGAGGGACGTGGCGCGCCAGCGCCCGTCCCAGCCCTCCAAGCGGAGGGCGACGGCGCGGGTGCGCGCCGGTCCTGCCACGATGACCACTCCTTCGATGACGCCGTCGGCGGGGGAGGAGTGACGAGTCGAGAGGATGTGGTGCACGGGTCGGGCCGGTGCGACGCCTCGGGCGCTGCGTGCGCGAGCCGACAGATTGGCTCGTGTGATCAGAGCGCGGAACGCGTCCTCGCCGAACCAGCGTGCGAGTTGATCGACCTCGCGCACGCCGGCGAGCGCTTCGAGGACGCCGATGGTCAGGTTCTTCAGCAGCGGCTCCGGAGCGGGCAGCGCGTCCGTGCCGGTGCGCTGGGGGGCGAAATACTCGGCGACCTCCAAGGCGGAGCCGCGGCGCGGTGTCGAAACGCTCCGTCGGGTTGTGCCGGCAGCGTCGGGGGATGCGGTGGCCATGCTCCGTCCTCCTCTGTCGTCCTCCGCCCGGTCGGGCGTCTGACGAGTACAGCACAGCCCACGCACAGGGTGGATGAGAATCCTCCAACCTGTGGAGAGGCTGCTGTGGACAGAATCGGCGGGCGGCGGCATCCTTCCCCTAGGGTCACCGCGTGCGCTGGGACCGCTTCTTCGAGGATCTGGAAGACCAACTCGACTCCGAGTGGGAGGCTGAGCGCGCCGCCCTGGACACCGAAGCGGAGCGCCTGCGTCTGGCGCGCGTCCCCGTCCGCGATCGGCTCGTGGTGCTCGCGGAGACCGCCGATGTCGCCGTCGGCCTCGAGCTCACGGACGGCACGACGCTGTCGGGGACCGTCACGCGCGTCGGATCGGACTGGGTCGCCGTCACCGTGGAGGGCGGATCGACGGGCACGGTCTGGATCGTGCCACTGGCCGCCGTGGCGACCATGGCGCTCGCAACGCAGCAGCTTCTCGGCAGTGTGCGCGCCGCTCATCCCGGCGGCGCACTCGCGCAGCGCATGTCCCTGGGTTTCGTCGTGCGCGATCTCGTTCGCCGGCGCATCCCGGTGACGGTGCATCTCGTGACGGGGCGCGCACTGTCGGGAACGATCGACCGCGCCGGCGCCGATCATCTCGACCTCGCACTGCACGAGATCGGTGGGGTGCGCCGCGCCGACCAGGTGCGCGGCTTCCGGATCGTCCCATTCGTGGCGGTGTCCGCGATGCGGATGGATGCGCTCGTCGACCTCGTCTGACGCAGTCGGAGGGCGCGCGGCGATCAGTCCGGGTTGCGCACCGCGCCTCGACCCCACAACTCCGGAAAGCTCGCCGCATTCGACTCACGCCACAGCGCCATCCGCCGCGCGTCCTCCGCTTGATCGTCGAGGTAGACAGCGACGCTGCCGGCATCGATGCGCCAGCGCGCCGGCGAGCCCGCCTTCATGCCGCGAAGACGGCCGTCGATCACGAGAGCGACCACCTCGTCGACGGCGATCTGCAGCATCTCCGCCACTTGGGCAGGTGTCAGCAGGCGCGCGCCGGCTTCGGGTGATTCGGGCATGAGGCCATTATGCGGCCCGCCAGGCGAGGCCTCACGGGTCCACGCCGCGCTGTGGATAACCAGCCCGTGCCGGCGGGACGCTGCGTCACCATATCGACATGAGCGACTCCGTCACGGCCCGACCTCGCCCTCGCGCTTTCTGGGCAGACCTGCGATTCCTCCTCGGGATCGCACTGATCGTCGTCTCGGTGGCCGGCGTCTGGTTCGTGGTCGCCGCAGCGCGCCAGACGGCGCCCGTGTTCGCCGCAGCCACGACGCTGCTCCCGGGCGAGGCCGTCGAATCCGCCGACCTGCGCGTGGTCGATGTCGCGCTCGGGCCCGTGCACGACTCCTACGCGACGCCGACGACGCTTCGGCCGGGAGCCGTCGCGACCCGCGTCGTGCGCGCCGGCGAGCTCGTGCCGAACGATGCGCTCGGTGACGCGGCCGGCGTGCGCAGCACCACGGTCGTCATCACGAGCGCGAGCGAGGTGCCCGCCACCGTCGGCACGGGATCATCGGTCGATGTCTGGGCCGCGGCGCCGCGGGAGCGCGGTGCCTACGACACGCCCCGCATCCTGGTCGGCTCCGCGACGGTCGCATCGGTCGATCGCGACCGGTCGATGATGGGCGCGACCGCCGTCGCGGTCGAGATCGTGATCGACCGCGCCGACGTCGCCGCCACCCTCGCCGCGATCGCCGACGGGTCCAGCCTGTCGATCGTCCCCAGCGGCGGAGCGGGCTCATGAGCGTGCGCGTGGTGCTGGCGTCCGACCGGCTGGACACCCCCGTCGTCGTGGACGGTCTCCGCGACGACGATGCCGAGGTTCTTCTCGTCGTGGCAGCGGATGCTCCGGCGGATGCCGCCGCCGACGCTGTCACGGGCCGCGCCGCGGCGGAACTGCTCGGCGCGCTCGCCGCCGCCGACGTCCTCGCCGTCGACGCCGGCCGAGACACGCTGACTCCTCAGCTGGTCACCGTGTGCGACCGCTTCGGAGTGCGCATCGTCGCGGTCTGCGGCGGCGCGGCCGATCGCCGACTCGCCGAGATGTTCGGCATCACCACGTGCGCGCCGGACGGCGTCCGCACCGCGGTGCTGCACGCGGCGACGGCGGCGGCGACGGCGCCCCCGCGCGGTCGCATCGTCGCGGTCTGGGGCCCCGCCGGCGCACCCGGCCGCACCACCATCTCCATCGAGTTGGCGGCGGAGCTCGCTCGGGATGGCCGCCGTGTCGGCCTCATCGACGCGGACACGCATGCCCCATCGGTCGCGATGCTGACCGGGCTCGCCGACGAGGGGCCGGGCTTCGCCGCGGCCTGTCGGGCGGCGGAGCGCGGGACGTTGAGCGCGGCCGAGCTCGAGAGGATCGCGCTGCCCCTCGGTGATGTCGCGGTCCTGGCGGGGATCAACCGGCCGGGGCGCTGGCCCGAGTTGTCCTCGGCGCGAGTCGGCGGTGCTCTCGAACAGTGTCGTACGTGGGTCGAGGATCTCATCGTCGATGTCGCGGCGCCGCTGGAGCGCGACGAGGAGATCGTGAGCGATATCGAGGGTCCACGCCGCAACGCGGCGACGCTCGCGGTACTGGCCGCGGCGGACATCGTCGTCGCGGTCGTCTCCGCAGACCCCGTCGGAGTTGCACGCTTCGTCAGGGCGCACGCCGATCTGCGCGCCGCGGCCGGCGCCGCGCCCATCCACGTCCTGGTCAACAAGACGCGGTCCTCGACGCTCGGGATCGACGCGCGGTCACAGGTGCGCCGCACGCTCGAGCGCTACGTCGGCGTCGCCGCGTGCTGGTTCGTCCCGTGGGATCCGAAGGCTGCCGATGCCGCGGTCCTGCAGGCGCAGCCGGTCGGGCATGTGGCGCCACGCTCGGCTCTGTCTGGCGCCGTTCGTCGATTCGTCGGCGAGGCGATCGATCCGCCACCGGCGCGCGCTGCGGTGCCTCGATCGCGTGCGGCAGCCGGCGCCGACAGCGAGGGCCAGCGCAGGGACGCTCGGCCCCGGACGCGGCGCACTCTTCGCGGCGTGGCCTGAGGCGCGCTCGGCCGCGTCACCGATGAACGATCTCGCCTAGGCTGGGTGCGTGTCGACGCTCAGCGATCTCGTCTATGCCCAGGGCCGATCCACGGGGGCGGACGTCGAGTGGCTGCACCGCCTCGCCGGCGACGGTCAGCTCCTCGCCGACCTGGCCTTCGCCGACATCGTCATCTGGGTGCCGACGGTGGACGACTCGTTCATCGCCGTCGCCCACACCCGGCCGAGCGGTGCGGCGACGCTGTTCTACCGGGACATCGTCGGCGACATGGTGCGCCCGCAGTGGCGCACGCAGGTGCGTGATGCGTTCACGCGCGTCGAGATCGTCGATTCGGCATCCCCGGACTGGTTCGAAGAGACCCCCACGCGCGTGCGCGCTGTGCCGATCGTGCGCGCTGCCGGCGCCGGTGAGCAGTCGCCGATGGTGGTGGGGGTGCTCACACGGCACACCAACCTCGGCGAGGCGCGCACGCCGTCACGTCAGCAGATCACCTTCAACGACTGTGCCGACGATCTGTTCGGGATGATCGCGAGCGCCGACTTCCCCGACCTCGCCGCACCGACCTCGCCCCGACGGGGTGCGCCGCGCGCTTCCGACGGTCTGATCCGCATCGACGTCGACGGCACCACCACCTTCGCCAGCCCCAACGCCCTCTCCGCGTTCAATCGCCTCGGCTTCGACGACGAGCTCGAAGGGGAGTCCCTGCTCGAAGTGGCCACCGGCATTCTGCCGAAGGGGCGCGACTTCGATGAGTCGTTGCCGATCGTCATGGCCGGTCGCGCACCGTGGCGGGCCGACCTGGAGGCGCGCGGGGTCACGGTGTCGCTTCGCACCATCCCCCTCAAGGACCACGGCAACCGGATCGGCGCCATCGTGTTGTGCAGGGACGTCACGGAGATCCGCCACCAGGAGCAGGAGCTGATCACCAAGGACGCGACGATCCGTGAAATCCATCATCGCGTCAAGAACAACCTGCAGACGGTCGCGTCGCTGCTGCGCATCCAGTCGCGGCGCACGCACTCGGATGAGGCGCGCGACGCTTTGACGCATGCGATGCGCCGGGTCGCGGCGATCGCCGTGGTCCACGACACGCTGTCGGAGGGGCTCGCTCAGAACGTCGACTTCGACGACGTCTTCGATCGGGTGCTCAAGCTCGTCGCGGAAGTCGCCGCGTCACCCAACACCCGCGCGCGGACGCGGAAGACCGGCACGTTCGGCACACTGCCCAGCGAGTACGCCACGCCTCTCGCTCTTGCTCTCACAGAGCTCGTCACCAACGCCGTCGAGCACGGTCTGGTCGATCAGGAGGGCGAGGTCGAGATCATCGCGGAGCGCACCGAGGATCGACTGGGCGTGAAGGTGCGCGACACCGGCGTCGGCCTGCCGGAAGGACAGGTCGGGCGGGGACTCGGCACGCAGATCGTCCGCACCCTCATTCAGGGCGAGCTCAGCGGCACAATCGACTGGCACACGCTCGTCGGCTCGGGCACCGAGGTGACCATCGAGATCCCGATGCGCTATCTGGGGCGCACCCAGAGCTGAGTCCCCGCGACGCCGACGAGATCATCGTCGACGGTGCGAGCGGGAGCGGGCGGGCGCCGTCTCAGCTTGCGCGGCGGGCGCGGGCAGCGCGGCGCTTCAGAGCACGGCGCTCGTCCTCGGACAGCCCGCCCCACACGCCCGAGTCCTGACCGGTCTCGAGGGCGTACTGCAGGCAGACCTCCGTGACGGTGCAGCGCGCGCACACGGACTTGGCTTTCTCGATCTGATCGACAGCAGGCCCGGTGTTCCCCACGGGGAAGAACAGCTCGGGGTCGACAGTCAGGCAGGCGGCTTTGTCGCGCCAATCCATAGGGGGTGCTCCTTGATGCGGGATGAGAAGTCGGGTGGGTGTGACGTCGGGCGTCGATTACCCTGATGGTGTGCGAGCAGACGCTCGCCCCACGCCACTGTGGGAGCACACGGATAGATCAATGCTCCCATGGTCATTCAGATGAATCAAGGGTGAACTCGGCATTTCCCCCGGCGTGTGCTGTGTACTGCCTGTATCGGAGGGCCTGCCCGCATGATGACGACGCCAGCAGAGCGGACCGGTTCGGCCATTCTGGCGCTGGAGGCGCTCGCCGTTCTCCTCGTGACCGGCTGGGAGATCGTCGCGCTGGTCACCGGCGACACCGACGACGTGGTCAGCTCGATCGCGCTCATCGTCCTCACAGCGATCGGGGCGGTGGCGCTCGCCGCCTTCGCGGCCGCCGTGTGGCGGGGTCACTCCTGGGGGCGGTCCGGGGGGATCGTCAGCCAGCTCCTGATCCTGGCGGTGGCGCTCGGCGCCATCACCGGCCCGACTCCGTCCGTCTCCACGGCGTTGGTCACGGCGATTCCCGCCGCCATCGGGTTGGTCGCCCTCGTCGTCGCAGCCCGGACAGTCGCCGCGCGGCGCGACGACGAGCGCCGCTGAGCGACCCCGAGCGCCGCTGTGGACGCGACGGGTCAGCCGACGCCGAGCAGGGAGCGCACCCGGGCGACGTGCCCGGTGGCCTTCACGTTGTACAGAGCGTGCGTGACGATACCCTCGGCATCCACGACGATCGTCGAGCGGATGACGCCCTCCACCGTCTTGCCGTAGTTCATCTTCTCGCCCCAGGCGCCATAGGCGTCGTGCACGGCGTGGTCGGGGTCGCTGAGCAGCGGGTAGGTGAGCCCATCGCGCTCGCGGAACCGGCGCAGGGTGGCGGGGTCATCGCGCGAGATCCCCATCACCGCGTAGCCCGCCGCCTCCAGCGGTGCCAGGCTGTCGCGGAAATCGCAGGCTTCCGTCGTGCAGCCGGGAGTCATGGCGGCGGGATAGAAGAACAGCACGGTCGGCGTGCCGCGCAGGTCGTGGAGGCTGACCGGTGCGTCGTCCTGATCGACGAGCGTGAAGTCGGGAGCGGGGGTACCGGGTTCGAGGCGTGGCATGGCTCCAGCCTACGATCAAGCGAACGTGGAGAGCAGACGCTGCAGCGAATCCAGTCGCGCCGCTCCGCGCTCTCCCAGGCGTCCCTCAGCCACCGCCTCGATCAGTGCGCAATCGGGCGCGTCCGGAAGGTGCGTGCAGCCGCGAGGACACTCCTCGGCGACGACGGCGAGATCCGTGAATGCCCGCAGGATGTTCGCGGGGTCGACGTGTCCGAGCCCGAACGATCGCACGCCGGGGGTGTCGATCACCCACCCGCGGCCCTCTGCCGTCACGTAGCGCAGCGACACGGTCGAACTCGAGGTGTGCCGGCCGCGGCCCGTCACCTCGTTCACGTGCCCTGTTGCGCGATCCGCCGTGGGGACGAGGGCGTTGACCAGCGTCGACTTGCCGACACCGGAGTGGCCGACGAAGACGGTCGAGTGGCCGATCAGGCGTCGCCCGATCTCCTCGACGGGCATCTGGCCGCGGCCGCTCGTGAAAATCTCCAGATCGTCCACGCCCTCGAAGTGCGCAACGAAGGAGGCGGGATCGGCCAGGTCGGTCTTGGTCACGACCAGGAGCGGATGGATGCCGGCGTCCAGAGCCGCGATAAGGTAGCGATCGACCAGCCGAGGCCGCGGCTCGGGATCGGCGGCGGCGACGACGACGAGCATCTGGTCGGCGTTGGCGACCACGACCCTCTCCACCTGGTCGGTGTCGTCGGCGCTGCGCCGCAGGAGCGATGTGCGCTCCTCGAGCCCGACGATGCGCGTCAGAGTGCCCTCATCGCCGCTGGTGTCGCCCACAACGCGCGCACGGTCGCCGGTGACGATCGGCTGCTTGCGCAGTTCGCGCGCCCGGGCGGCGAGAGCGGTGTGCTCGTCGGGACCGTCTTCGTCGATCAACACGGTGTAGCGGCCCCGGTCGACGCCGAGCACCCGACCGATCACCGCATCAGCGTGGGCGGGGCGCCGTTTCGTGCGCGGGCGATTCGCCTTCGGATTGGGGCGTACCCGGATGTCGGTCTCGTCGAACTCGAGTTCGTCGTCATCGTCGTCGAGATCGAGCCAGCTCATTGCACGCCTCGCACCGGCCGGCTCAATCGTTCGCAGACCCGGACAGCATCCCGCTCCACAGGGCGGGAAACTCCGGCATGGTCTTCGCCGTGGTCTCGATGTGGTCGACCTCGACGCCGGGCACGCGCAAGCCGATGAGGGCGCCGGCGGTCGCGATGCGGTGGTCGTGATGCGCGCGCCAGAGGCCCCCGTGGAGGTCAGCGGGCACGATGCGGATGCCGTCGGGCAGCTCCTCGGCGCGTCCGCCGAGTGCCTCCAGATTGGCGATGAGGGCCTCGATACGGTTCGTCTCGTGGCCGCGGATGTGTCCGATGCCGTGGAGGGTCGTTGGGGCGTCGGCGAAGGCGGCCAGCGCGAACAGAGTCGGCGTCAGCTCGCTCGCCGCGCTCAGGTCGAGGTCGACGCCGGCGATGCGGGGACCGCCGGTCACGGTGAGAGCGCCGCCGCGGCGGGTTGCCCGCCCGCCCAGGAGAGTGAGGATCTCGGGCAGGAGCGCGCCGGGCTGTGTCGAACTCGCGGGCCACCCGGGGATCGTCACCGAGCCCTCCGTCAGCATCGCCGCAGCGAGGAAAGGCGCCGCGTTCGACAGATCCGGCTCGATCGCGGCGTCGCGTCCGCGCAGGGTGCCAGCGGGAACGACCCACTCAGTGGGTGTGGGGTGCTCGACCTGGATGCCGCGACGCGCGAGCGTCTCGATGGTCATGTCGATATGGGGGACCGACGGGAGGCGCTCGCCGGAGTGGATGAGGTGAAGGCCCACGTCGAAGCGGGGCGCGGCCAGGAGCAGTCCGGAGACGAACTGGCTCGAGCCGCTCGCGTCGATCGTGACCTCGCCGCCACGGATGTGCCCGCGCCCGCGGACCGTGAAGGGCAGCGACCAGGTGCCACCGTCGTCGATGTCGGCACCGATCTCGCGTAGCGCCTTGATCATCTCGCCCATCGGGCGGTGCAGGGCGCTCGGGTGTGCCGTGAGGGTGACGTCGCCGTGGGCCAGTCCGGCGAGGGGGGCGATGAAGCGCATGACGGTGCCGGCCTGACCGCAATCGATCTCGACGTCACCGCGGAAGGATGCCGGAGGGGTCACCAGCAGGTCGGGTCCGAACCGACCGGAGCCGGGCACCTCGGAGACCTCCACGCCCAGTGCGCGCAGCGCCGCGATCATGCGTTCCGAGTCCTCGGAGTGCAGGGGTGAGGTGAGCGTGCTGGGGCCGTCGGCCAGTGCGGCGAGGACGAGCTTGCGGTTGGTGAGCGACTTCGAGCCGGGCACCGAGACCGTCGCATGCACGGCCTCGTCCGCACGCGGCGCCGGCCAGGGAGAACCTGCCGGCGGAAGAGGGGAATACCCGGTGACTGTCATCGGGTTCTACCCTAACGAACCCGTCCGACAGTGCCGCCTTCGGCGCGACGGGTGCAGCCTGCCGAACGGTGGACGCCGACGAAGAGAGGAGCCCCGTGACCGCGACACTCGCACCCCTGGTGCCGGACATCGCCGACGTAGACTGGGCCCTGATGGAAGAGCACGCGGCCCTCGAGTCGCCGACCCCCGAAACCCCGGCCACAGACCTCGTCCCGGCGGACGAGGTCGACAGCGCCGCGGACGCCCGTGCGCAGTTCGAGCAGCAGGCGCTGCCGTTCATGGATCAGCTGTACGCCGCGGGCATGCGGATGACGCGCAACCCGGCGGATGCGGCCGATCTGGTGCAGGAGACGTTCGTCAAGGCCTTCGCATCCTGGTCCTCTTTCACGCAGGGCACGAACCTCAAGGCGTGGCTGTACCGCATCCTGACGAACACGTACATCAACACGTACCGCAAGAAGCAGCGCGAGCCCTATCAGGGCACGATCGACGATCTCGAGGACTGGCAGCTCGGCGGCGCGGAGTCCACGACAGCCACCAGGAGCCGCTCGGCGGAGGCGGAGGCGATCGACCACATGCCGGCATCCGCGGTCAAGGACGCGCTGCAGTCGATTCCGGAGGATTTCCGTCTCGCGGTGTACCTCGCCGACGTCGAGGGCTTCGCGTATCAGGAGATCGCGGACATCATGAAAACCCCCATCGGCACGGTCATGAGCCGCCTGCATCGTGGCAGGCGCATGCTGCGTGACCTCCTCGCCGACTACGCGCGCGAGCGCGGCATGGACGTGCCGGTGCCCGCGACTTCATCAGGGAGCAAGAAATGAGTGACTGCGGCTGCGACAAAGCACGCAAGGACCTGGAAGAGTACCTCCGCAACGAGGTCTGCAAGACCGAGCACGCCGACATCCGCGCGCACCTGGAGAACTGTCCGTCCTGCCGCGACGAGGCGCTGGTGGCCACGACGCTGACCGCCGTCGTCGCACGAGCCTGCAAGGAGACGGCTCCCGAGGAGCTGCGCGACCAGGTCTTGGCCCGCTTGCGCGCGGAGCAGGCGAGCCACCACTGACCGCAACCGTCGGATCGGTCCGTGACCCGGCCCGGAAACGGGATCAGCGCGCCGCCGGCGCGAAGACGCGGAGCGCACCGGGAACGACGTCGATCTCCAGTGGCAGCATCCCCACCGCATCGCCGTCGCGTAGGCGGTGGTCGCGGGGGCGGACAGTCCCACCCGCCGCACGCGTGCGGTGACGACCTCGTCCAGGCCGGCATGCGTGCCGCGGTAGACGCGGGGCAGCAGCCGGAGCAGGCGCGTCCGTCCGAGCGGGCGCACGAGCGTGACGTCGAGCAGGCCGTCGGCGAGGTCGGCATCCGGACAGATGGGGATGCCGCCGCCATAGGTCGGGCCGTTGCCCACCGTCGCCATGAGCAGGTCCTCGCCGCGGCGTTCGATCGTGCCGTCGTCGTGCTCGAGCTCCACCTCGAAGGCGACGCAGCGCAGTCGCAGGAACTCGATGAGGATCGCGAGGTCGTAGCGGACGTGGCCGCGGGGCCAGCGCATGCGGTTGGCGCGGTCGTTCACCCGCGAGTCGAATCCGCTCGCCAGCACGGTCGCGTACAACGACGTCGAGCCGTCCGCGCGACGCACGCGCGCGAGATCGATCGTGCGTGTGGACCCCGCCGCGACGGCTTCGGCGGCTCCGCGCGCGTCGCGCTCGCGCAGCCCGAGGGCGGTCGCCACGTCGTTACCGGTGCCCGTCGGTACGATGCCGAGGGAGATGCCGGTTCCCGCCAGCTCCTGCGCGGCGAGATTGACCGTGCCGTCCCCGCCCGCGACGAGCACGGCATCGGCACCCGCCTGGAGGGCGAGGCGCAGCAGGTCGGTGGACTCGACGGCGCTGCCGCCCGCGATCAACGTCGTGCGGATGCCGTGGGCGCGCAGGCGCGCGGCGACGTCCTCCGCGGCGTGGCTGCGTGCGGAGGCACGGGCTGTCGGATTGACGAGGAGTGCGACGTCCATGTCGTCCTGTCGGAAGGTCGGCCGGTGCGAGCTCGGCGGCGTGCGGGTGTTCGCCTCATCATGCCCTGTCGCAAGATCGCGACACGGTCGCGACGCGGCTGCGACATCCGATTCGTAACGTTGTCTGCATGAACACGCTACGCCGCCCTCTCGCTCTGTCCTTCGCGCTCCTGATCGCGGGCTGCGCACTCGCCGGCTGCAGTGTCCGGGTGTCCGACGCCGGCGCCGCGACCTCGACGGCCGCCGATGCGGCCGCATCCCCCTCTCCGACGGCAGCGGCGCCCTCGCCGTCGCCGAGCGACAGCGCGAACGTGGGCGGTGTCGTCGATGACGAGCGCATGGCGAAGCTGCAGCGCAGTCGCTGGAGCGACAAGGTCACCCAGCACGTGGCGTGCGTGGACGGCGTGTACACGGTCGACCGCAACGCCGACGCACTGGTCGTGGAGGTGACAGGCGACTGCCGGGAGGTCACGATCCTGGCCTCGGCGGCGACCGTCCTGCTGCCCGCCGTCGACGAGCTCAGCGTTCAGGGCGACGGGAACATCGTCATCGCCACCGCGGCCCGCGAGATCGTGCTGGACGCGGGCGCGGACGCGAACCTCGTCGGCTGGGAGAGCGGCGCTGCTGTCGTCAAGGATGCCGGCACCCTCAACGGCACGACGCCGATCTCCTGATCGGTACGATCCGTTCATGACCTCCGCGCCGCCGCGTCTGCTCCTCGTCGACGATGAGAGCTCGATCACCGACGGCCTCGCCCCGTTCCTGACGCGCAGCGGGTTCGAGGTGCGCGTTGCGGCGAACGGTCAGCAGGCGTGGGACGTCGTCACGCAGTGGGTACCCGACATCATCGTCAGCGATGTCATGATGCCGGTGCTGGACGGTCGGGAGTTCGTCCGCCGGCTGCGCGCGGCCGGAGACAGCACGCCGGCGATCCTGCTCACGCGAGTCGGAGAGTCGGGCGAGCGTTCGGCTGCGCTCGAAAAAGGCGCCGACGACTACCTCAACAAGCCGTTCGACCCGCAGGAGCTCGTCGCCCGCGCACGCGCGGTGCTGCGCCGCGTCGCTGCGGGAGCCGCCCCGTTGGTGACGTCGCAGACGCTCGTCACCGGCGGCCTGCGACTGGATCGCCCCGGACGTCGCGTCTGGCGTGGCGATGCCGAGGTCTCGCTGACGCCGAAGGCGTTCCAACTGCTGGAGTACCTGATGGCGCGCCCCGGCGAGGTGCATACCCGCGAGCGACTGCTGTCGGCGCTGTGGGGCTTCGACTTCGCTTCGCACACGCGAGCGGTCGACCACCGTGTCGCGGAGCTGCGGTCTGCTCTCGGCGACGACGCGACGGACCCGCGCTACGTCGAGACCGTTGCGGGTGTCGGCTATCGGTTCCGTGCCGAGGTGCGCCGCGCATGAACACTCGCGTCGGGGTGCTGGTTCTCGCCGCTGCCGCTGTCGTCTCAGCCGGTGCCGCCGTCGCCGGCGTCATCGGAGGAGACCGGCGATCGATCGTGGTCGAGGCCGGCGTTCCGGCCGTAGGCGTGGGCGCCGCGGTCCTGTTCGCCGCGGCGGCCGCGGCTCTCGCACTCGCGGCTCACCGCCGGAGTCGTCTCCTCGAGACGACACGGCGCACCACGCGCGACACGGCGGCCTCGGAGCACCGACGCTTTCTCGCTCGACTCGACCACGAGTTGAAGAATCCCGTGACGGCGATCCGCGTCGCCGTCGCCGCGAGCGAGGCCGATACGCCCCAGCTCGCGACCATCGATGCCCAGACGGCCCGGCTCTCGCGGCTGGTCGCCGACCTTCGCAAACTCTCCGAACTGCAGACGTCCGAGGTCGAGCGCTCGCGCGTGTCGGTCGCCGCGCTGGTGACGGACGTCGTCGACGCGGTCCGCGACGCTCACGGGCGCGAGGTGGCGGTGACCCTGCCGGCGGCGCCCTGGCCGCTGCCGGACGTGGTGGGCGATCCCGACCTGTTGTTCGTGGCTCTGTTCAACGTGGTGGCGAACGCGGCCAAGTACTCCGAGCCGAGCGATGTGATCGAGATCCGCGGCGACGAGAAGCACGGTGCCGTCGTCCTCGACGTCGCCGACACCGGCCGCGGCATCCCCGCCGACGAGATCGATGCGGTCTTCGACGAGTTGGCTCGGGGCCGAAACGCGCGTGATCGCGGGGGCAGCGGTTTGGGCCTGGCACTGGTGCGCACCATCGTCGACAGGCACGGCGGCGAGGTCACGATCGCCTCCCGCGAGGGCGACGGCACGCGTGTGCGCCTGGCGCTGCCCGCCGCCGGCTGAGCGGCAGTCAGGTCAGACGGTGAGAGCCTTCTCGAGGATCGCGGCCTGCTCGCGCGCGTGCACCTTCGGTGAGCCGGTCGCGGTGGAGGCGGCGGCGGCGCGGGACACGCGGCGGATCGTGCGTCCGTGCAGGTGCTTGACGACCTCGAGCGCGATGAACGGCCAGGCGCCCTGGTTCTCGGGCTCGTCCTGCACCCAGACCAGCTGGGCGTTCGGGTAGCGGTCGATCACGGCGTTCAGCTGATCGATCGGAGCCGGGTACAGCTGCTCAAGACGGACGAGAGCGACCTGCGGGTTCGGCTTCTTGTCGAGCTCGGCCTTGAGGTCCCAGTGGATCTTGCCCGAGTGCAGCAGCACCTTGGTGACCGCCGACGGGTCGAGGTTGCGATCGTCGTCCAGCACGGGCTCGAACCGTCCGGTGGTGAAGGCCTCGACGGGACTCGTCGCTCCGCGAAGGCGCAGCATCGCCTTGGGGGTGAACACGATCAGGGGACGACGGGGACGGGCGTACGCCTGGCGGCGCAGGAGGTGGAAGTACGACGCCGGGGTCGAGGGTCGCGCAACGGTCATGTTCTCCTGCGCGCACATCTGCAGGTAGCGCTCGATGCGGGCGGAGGAGTGGTCGGGACCCTGACCCTCGTAGCCGTGGGGGAGCAGCAGCACGACGCTCGACTGCTGGCCCCATTTCTGGTCGGCCGCGGAGATGTACTCGTCGATGACCGACTGGGCGCCGTTCGCGAAATCGCCGAACTGCGCCTCCCACAGGGTGAGGGTGTCGGGACGCTCCACGGAGTACCCGTACTCGAACGCCATCGCCGCATACTCGCTGAGAAGGGAGTCATAGACGTAGAACCGGCCCTGGCTCTCGGACAGGTTCGCCAGCGGTAGCCACTCCTGGCCGTTCGCCCGGTCGTGGAGCACGGCGTGGCGCTGGACGAACGTTCCGCGGCGGGCGTCCTGGCCGGCCAGGCGCACGTTCGTGCCTTCCATCAGCACCGAACCGAAGGCCAGCAGCTCGCCGAAGCCCCAGTCGATCTGCCCGTTGCGGCTCATGTCGAGGCGCTTCTCGAGCAGCTGCTGCAGCTTATTGTGCACCGTGAAGCCGTCGGGCTTGTTGACGAAAGCGTCGCCGATCTGGTGCACGACCGCGGTGGATACGCCCGTGGTCTCGGGCTCGCCGACGGCCTGCTCCACGCCGCCCGTGACGGCGGGGGAGACGATTCCGGTCGCGCCGGTCTCGGCGGCGTGGGTCTCAGCGAACGCGATCTCGAGGCGGTTCTGGAAGTCCTGCTTCGCCTTGTCGTACTCCTCCTCGGTGATGTCGCCACGACCGACGAGCGACTCCGTGTAGAGCCGGCGCACCGAGCGTTTCGCCTCGATGAGGTTCGTCATCAGCGGCTGCGTCATCGACGGGTCGTCGCCCTCGTTGTGACCGCGACGGCGGTAGCAGACGAGGTCGATGACGACGTCGCGGTTGAACTCCTGGCGGTAGGCCACGGCGAGCTCGGCCACGCGCACGACGGCTTCGGGGTCGTCGCCGTTGACGTGGAAGATCGGCGCCTGGATCGTCTTGGCGACGTCGGTGGCGTAGACCGAAGTGCGGCCGTCCTGCGGGAGCGTCGTGAAGCCGACCTGGTTGTTGACGACGACGTGCACCGTGCCGCCGGTGCGGTACCCGCGCAACTGCGACATCTGCAGCGTCTCGACGACGACGCCCTGGCCCGCGAAGGCCGCGTCGCCGTGCACGAGGATCGGAAGCCACGAGAACGTGCCGATCGGCATGCGGTCCTGCTTGGCGCGGACGACGCCCTCCAGCACCCCGTCGACCGTTTCGAGGTGCGACGGGTTGGCGGCCAGGTACACTGGCAGCTCCTCCCCGGCATCCGACACGAACGTGCCCTGCGTCCCGAGGTGGTACTTGACATCGCCCGAACCGCTCTTGGAGCCGATCGCGACGGAGCCCTCGAATTCGCGGAAGATCTGGCTGTAGGTCTTGCCGGCGATGTTGGTCAGCACATTGAGGCGACCGCGGTGCGCCATGCCGATGGCGGCGCCGTCGAGGCCCGCGCCGGCGGCGCCCTGCAGGATCTGGTCGAGCAGCGGAATGAGGGACTCGCCGCCCTCGAGGCTGAAGCGCTTCTGGCCGACGTACTTGGTCTGCAGGAACGTCTCGAACGCCTCGGCCTGGTTGAGCTTGTCGAGGATGCGCAGCTGCTCGTCGTGGCTCGGCTTCTGGTACTTGACCTCGACGTTGTCCTGGAACCACTTGCGCTGGCCCGGGTCCTGGATGTGCATGTACTCGACGCCGATCGTGCGGCAGTACGAGTCGCGGAGCACGCCGAGGATGTCGCGGAGCTTCATCAGGCGTCGTCCGCCGAAGCCCCCCGTGACGAACTCGCGGTCGAGGTCCCAGAAGGTGAGGCCGTGGTTCTCGATCTCGAGGTCGGGGTGCGTGCGCTGCACGTACTCGAGCGGGTCGGTGTCGGCCATGAGGTGGCCGCGGACGCGGTAGGAGTTGATGAGCTCCTGTACGCGGGCGGTCTTGTCGACGCGTTCTGCGATGTCGACGTTGATGTCGCCGGCCCAGTGGATCGGCGCGTAGGGGATGCGCAGGGCCGCGAAGATGCCCTCGTAGAAACCGCGCTGACCGGTGAGCAGCTCGTGCACGATCTTCAGGAACTCGCCCGAGCCCGCGCCCTGGATGACGCGGTGGTCGTACGTGCTGGTCAGCGTGATCGTCTTGCCGATGCCGAGCTCGACGAGGGTCTTCTCGCTCGAGCCCTGGAACTCGGCGGGGTACTCGAGGGCGCCCGCGCCGACGATGCAGCCCTGTCCCTTCATGAGGCGCGGCACGGAGTGGACCGTGCCGATTCCGCCGGGATTGGTCAGCGAGATCGTGGTGCCCTGGAAGTCGGCCGCCGTCAGCTTGTTGCCGCGGGCGCGCTTGACGAGATCCTCGTAGGCAGCGAGGTACTCGCCGAAGGTGAGCGATTCGGCCTGCTTGATCGAGGGGACCATCAGCGCGCGCGAGCCGTCGGGCTTGGGCAGATCGATCGCGATGCCGAGGTTGATGTGCGCCGGCGCGACGACGGAGGGCTTGCCGTCGATCTCGGCGTAGGACACGTTCTGGCTGGGGAAGGCCTTGAGGGCTTGGATCAGGGCCCAGCCGATGAGGTGCGTGAAGCTCACCTTGCCGCCGCGGGTGCGCGACATGTGGTTGTTGATCACGATGCGGTTGTCGATCATGAGCTTCGCCGGCACGGTGCGCACGCTCGTCGCGGTGGGCACGGTCAGCGACTCGTCCATGTTCGCGGCAAGAGTCTTCGGCATGCCGCGCAGCGGTGTGACGACGTCCTCGCGGGCGGCGGGAGCCGGCGTCGGCTCGGTGCTGGGTGCCTGCGCCGGCACAGGCTGCGGGGAGGCGGGGCGGGCCGTCGTGCGGGCGACCGGCTGGGCGCCGACGACCGGGATCGGTGCCGTCATCGGGCGCGGCTCGGCGGCCGCCGCCGGCGACGCGGCGGGAGCGGGCGCGGCGGCCGGAGCGGTGGGAGTGGGGGCAGCATCCTTCTGAGTCTTCTCGTACGCCTCAAGCACAGGCCACCACGCCCGGTCGACCGAGTCGCGATCCTTCGCGAACTGGTCGTACATCTCGGCGACGAGCCATTCGTTGGCCCCGAATTCGCCGTCGCTCGAAGTTCCCACGCCGGTCACCTGACTGGACACGGTTGCGCCTGCTTTCATCGATGAACTTCAGATCGTGCGAGGCCCGCTGCCGTGTATGGCGCGGCCCACACGCACACGTTCATCAAGGGTATCCCAGGTTTTCTGTCGGTACCGTGGGAGTCATGCAGTTCTCCGGCGCACAGCCCACCGTCGACCTCACGTACTCGGACGTCTTCCTCGTGCCGCGACGATCCGGTGTGACCAGCCGCCTGGACGTCGATCTGTCGCCCCGCGACGGGACCTCGGCGACGATCCCGCTCGTCGCCTCCAACATGAACTCCGTCACCGGACCGCGTCTGGCCGCCGCCCTCGCCCGACGCGGAGGGCTCGGTGTGCTGCCGCAGGACATGCCGCTGCAGGAGATCGACACGGCGATCCGCTGGGTCAAGGACCAGCCCGTGCGGTGGGACACCCCGCTCGTGCTCGGCGCCGACGCGACCGTCTCGCAGGCGGCGGCGCTGCTGCCCGCGACCGAGGGCCACGGCATCGTCGTCGTCTCCGGAGACCTCACGCAGGTGCACGTCGACGACATCCTGGGCGTCGTCCCGGCGACGCGGCTGGGCACGGCCCTGCCCGACGCCCGCCTGGGTGACCTCACCCGCGGTCGCGGTGTCTCGATCGACGCCGACGACGTCACCGACGCCCGCCACGCCTTCGATCTGCTCGTCGCGGCGGATGCCGAGACCGTGTGCGTCCTGCACCACGGCTACCTCGTCGGCACCCTGTCGCAGCGCACCGCGCTGCGCTCGACGCTCTACCGGCCCGCGGTCGACGCGCACGGTCGGCTGATCGTCGCGGCTGCGGTCGGCATCAACGGCGACGTCGCCGCGAAGGCGAAGGCGCTCGCCGCCGCCGGGGTTGACGTGCTCGTCGTCGACACCGCGCACGGCCACCAGGAGGGCATGCTGCGCGCCCTGCAGACCGTGTCGGGGCTCGGCCTCGGCATCCCCATCGCGGCCGGCAACATCGTGACGGCGGAAGGCGTGCACGACCTCGTCGGAGCCGGCGCGTCGATCCTGAAGGTCGGGGTGGGGCCCGGCGCGATGTGCACCACCCGCATGATGACGGCCGTCGGCCGCCCCCAGTTCTCCGCGGTGCTGGAGACCGCGCAGGCCGCCGCCGAGCTCGGGGCTCACGTCTGGGCCGACGGCGGCGTCCGCTATCCGCGCGATGTCGCGCTCGCCCTGGCGGCGGGGGCGGCATCGGTCATGATCGGCTCGTGGTTCGCCGGCACCATCGAAGCGCCCGGGCAGCTGCAGGTCGATGAGGGGGGCCGCGTCTACAAGGAGTCGTGGGGCATGGCGTCCACGAAGGCGGTCCAGGGGCGGTTCGGTCGGCTGGACGCCTACGAGCGTGCGCGCAAGGAGCTGTTCGCCGAGGGGATCTCGTCGTCGAAGATCTACCTCGATCCGCTGCGGCCGTCGGTCGAGGACCTCGTCGACATGATCACCTCGGGCGTGCGCTCGTCGTTCACCTACGCGGGGGCGTCGACCGTCCCCGAATTCCATGAGCGTGCCACGGTGGGACTGCAATCCGCAGCCGGCTACGAAGAGGGCAAGGCCCTGCCTGTCAGCTGGTGACAGCCCGCGGCATCCACTCCCGCTCGCGCGGCCGAAATCGGCTCGCGCTGCGTTGATTTGAGGAGCGGATGCCGGTATCGGCAGCGCGAGCGCGGTCAGCGCAACACCGGATCGCGGGAATGGGGCCGCGGCTTGGTGCTGCGCAGGCCGTCGGCGGTGAGGATGTCGTAGACGCGTTGCGGGCGGTCGGCGTCGGTGGCTTGGAGGCGCGAGAACCCGCGCACCTCGCGGCGGATCTCGTTCTCACGGTTCTTCTCGTCGATGACGATGGCCGCAGGCGTCCGCCCCGCCGTGTACTCGGGACTGAGATACTTCCCGCGCCCGTCGATCTCGAGCCAGTGATCGGCATCCGGGAAGTACAGATCGCCGTACACCAGCCGGCCGCTGCGCAGCACCCGCCGCTCCTGCAACCGCGTCGGCGGAAACCCGAGCGCCGCCACCAGCAGCCGCACGTGGGTCTCACGGACATTTGCCGACAGCGGCGCCGACGATGCGAGCGCACGGCGCGCACGAGCATCGCCCCGCACGGGCCTCTCGTCGTCGAGGAGCGCTTCGATCTCGGCCGCCGTCGTGAGCGCTCCTCCGGCGCGTCCGGTCCAGAACGCCTGATCGATCGCCGTCACTGCGCGCAGGAACGGCAGCAGACGGGCGATATCCAGCGCGGTCTGGGCGGGAGTGGTGATCCGGTGGCGCCCGAACGGCACCGACATCCGTCCATCGCGCCCGAGCGCTCGCCGAGTGATCGCTCCTCCAGAGCGACCGCCCGTGGCGCGGTCGACCGTCACCTCGACCCGCGTCGGCCAGGCGCCGAGCACATCGATGCCCCACACGGCCGCCGCCGCGAAATGCGAGACGAGCGCGGGAGCGCGTACCCGCGCCATCACCTCCTGGACCCGAAGGCAGTGCTGCGCCACGGGGGCCAGCTGCCGCCAGTCGGCGCCCATGACGAAAGCCCCCGGCGCGACGCGCACCCAGGTGCCGTCCGCCAGCATCCGCCGTGCGCGCCGATCGTCCAGCGGTTCGCGCAGTTCACGTCGGCGCAGAACCGCGATGCCCACAGAAGCCGTCATGTGTCGACCCTCGCAGGCGCCGACGCCCCGGCATCCACGCCGACCGGCCCCGTGGACACCCGCGCCCGCAGCCCTGCCGGGGGAGGAGGCTGTGTGCTCCCTCTCGCGCGGTCGAAATCGGCTCGCGTGGCGTCGATTTCGGGCGCCGATGCCGATCTCGGCAGCGGCTGCCCGGTGGATGCCGAGTGGCGGCATCCAGCGCCGACACGGGCCGGGTGCCGTAAACTTCTTCGCACCATGGACGACCCTCCCAGTTGCAGACGATCGCCCCACCGACCCTCCCCGAGCATGATCGGGGGTGACGTGTGATGGAACTCGTCATGCTGGGCGTGGGGCTCCTGCTCACCATCGGAACCGGACTTTTCGTCGCGAGCGAATTCGCCCTCGTCAACCTCGATCGCGCGGATCTCGAGGCGCGTCAGGCGGCCGGGGAATCGCGGTTGTCGCTGACCATCAGCGCGTTGCGGATCACCTCGACGCACCTGTCCAGCGCGCAGCTCGGCATCACGCTGACCACCCTGCTCACCGGTTACACGATGGAACCGGCCCTCACCACCCTGCTCAGCCCCGTGCTGACGGCGTGGGGCGTTCCCGACGCGGTGGTTCGCGTCGTCGCCACGACCGTCGCGATCGCCGTCGCCACGACGTTCTCCATGATCCTGGGTGAGCTCGTGCCGAAGAACTTCGCGCTGGCCATCCCGCGTCAGACCGCGAAACTCGTCATGCCGTTCCAGGTCGCGTTCACCACGGTGTTCCGTCCTGCGATCACCGTCCTGAACGGCTCGGCCAACGGCATCCTGCGGGGGATGGGGATCGAACCCAAGGAGGAGCTTTCCGGAGCCCGCACGGCAGAAGAGCTCTCCAGCCTGGTGCGACGCTCGGCCAGTGCCGGTGTGCTGGAGGAGGACACCGCCTCGCTGCTGGATCGCACGCTCACCTTCGCGCGGCTGACGACCGCGGATGTCATGACGCCGCGTCCCAGCATCCATGCGGTCGCCGCCGGCGACAGTGTCGAGGACGTCATCCAGCTGGCCCGCCGCACGGGCCACAGTCGCTTCCCGGTGTTCGACGAGTCGATGGACGACATCACCGGCATCGTCCACCTCAAACAGGCCGTCAGCGTGCCGCGCGAGCGTCGCGGCGACGTTCCTGCGGCCGCCATCGCGGAAGAGCCGCTGCGAGTGCCCGAAGCCGTCCACCTCGACGCCGTGATGTCGGAGCTGCGCTCGCGCGGCTACCAGATGGCCGTCGTCGTCGACGAGTACGGGGGCACCGCCGGCGTGGTGACGCTGGAGGACCTCGTCGAGGAGATCGTCGGCGAGGTGCTCGACGAGCACGACCGCTCGCGCGCGGGCGTCGTGCGGGTCGCCGGCGCCGTGACGTTCCCGGCGGAGCTGCGTCCCGACGAGGTCCTCGATCGCACCGGCATCCGAGTGCCCGAGGGCGACGTGTACGACACCGTCGGCGGCTTCTTCATGTCGATGCTGGAGCGCATTCCCGTCGTCGGGGACCGCATCGATCTCGAGGACGGGACGCTGGAGGTGCAGCGGATGGACGGCCGGCGCGTCGACCGCGTCAAATTCACGCCGCACCCGCTGCCCCACGCGGCGCTCGACGGCGCCGATGCGTCCGACGCGGCGAACGAGGCAGGTGAGGGTCGATGAGCGACTGGGCCGGAATCGCGTGGCTGGTGGTGCTGCTCGCGTTCAACGCGTTCTTCGTCGGCGCCGAGTTTGCCGTCATCTCCGCCCGCCGCTCGCAGATCGAGCCGCTCGCCGAGAAGGGCTCCAAGACCGCGGTGACCGCGTTGTACGCGATGGAACACGCCACGCTCATGCTCGCCACGAGTCAGCTCGGCATCACCATCTGCTCGCTGCTGATCCTGAACGTGTCGGAGCCGGCGATCCATCACCTGCTCGAAGTGCCCCTGGGGCTGACGGGCTGGAACGAGGCGGTCATCGGCGGCGTCGCGTTCGCCATCGCCCTGGTCCTCGTGTCGTACCTGCACGTGGTGTTCGGCGAGATGGTGCCGAAGAACCTCGCGTTCTCGCTCCCCGACCGGGCCGTGCTCATGCTGGCGACACCGCTGGTGTGGACCTCGAAGCTCTTCTACCCGATCATCGTCGCCCTCAACTGGCTGGCCAACCACATCGTGCGCCTGTTCCGGGTCGAGCCGAAGAACGAGGCGGCGTCGACGTTCACCCTCGACGAGGTGGCCACGATCGTGAACCAGTCACGGATCGAGGGCGTGCTCGACGACGCTTCCGGCGCCGTGACGGCCGCGTTGGAGTTCACCGACAAGAAGGCGCGGGACGTCGCCGTACCCCTGTCGGAGCTCGTGACGCTTCCCGAGACGACGACGCCCGACGAGATCGAGCGCGCCGTCGCCAAGCACGGCTTCTCGCGCTACGTGATCGTGGATGCCGAGGGCATCCCTCTCGGCTACGTCCATCTCAAGGATGTGCTCCGCGCGGCTGAGGGCGCCGGCGCCGATGAGAAGGTCGCCGTGCCGATCAAGCCGAAGCGCATCCACCACATGGTTCCGGTCGCCGAGACGACCGACCTGGAGGATGCGCTGGCCCTCATGCGCCGCACCAGCCGTCACCTCGCGCAGGTGCGCAACGCTCGGGGCGAGACGACGGCGGTGCTCTTCCTCGAGGACATCATCGAGGAGCTCGTCGGCGAGGTACACGACGCGACACGCCGGGGCTACTGAGCCCGTTGCCGCCGCAGGGCCGGGTGTGTGGACCCGGCCCTGCGGCGCTCGCTCACCGAACGGGAGCGATACGGGGGCGTCCGCGCTCGTACTGCGGGGGCCACAGCGCGGCGTCGGCGCCGCCGAGCTCGACCTCGGCACGCAGCGCGAAGTGCGGGTCACGCAGCCATTCGCGACCGGCCAGGATCACGTCGGCGGCTCCGGACGCCAGGATCTCCTCCGCCTGCACACCCGAGGTGATCTCCCCCACGGCGCCGACCGCGACGTCGGCGACGCGGCGCACCTCGGCGGCGAGCGGCACCTGGTAGCCGGGGCCGGTCGTGATGCGCTGGTGGGCGACGAGACCGCCGCTGGAGATGTCGAAGAAATCGACGCCGCGCGCGGCCGCCCATCCGGCGACGGTCGCCGTCTGCGCGGCATCCCAGCCGCCGTCGGCCCAGTCGGATGCCGAGAAGCGCACGAGAGTCGCGGCATCCGGGGCGGCGCTGCGGACGGCGTCGACGACCTCGAGCAGCAGCCGGGCGCGGTTCTCCAGGCTGCCGCCGTACTCGTCCTCGCGCGCGTTCGACAGCGGCGAGAGGAACTGGTGGAGCAGATAGCCGTGCGCGGCGTGGACTTCCAGCACCTCGAAGCCGGCGGCGACCGCCCGCACCGCGGCGGCGGCGAACGCCACGACGATGCGGCGGATGCCCGCGGCATCCAAGGCCTCCGGCGCCTCGAATCCGTCGTAGGCGATGGCGGAGGGGGCGAGCGTGGTCCACCCGCCGTCGGCGGCGGGGACGCTGCCGCGGCGCCCGGAGAACGGTGAGAAGGTCGAGGCCTTGCGTCCGGCGTGGGCCAGCTGCACGCCGGGAAGAGCTCCGCGGGCGCGGATCGCGGCAACGATGGGCGCCCACGCGTCGCGCTGTTCGTCGTTCCAGAGGCCCACGTCCTCGGGGGAGATGCGTCCCTCCGGGCTCACCGCGGTCGCCTCGGCGATGACGACACCGGCGCCGCCGGACGCGAACTGGGCGAGGTGAACGTGATGCCAGTCGTTGGGCACGCCGTCGGTCGCCGAATACTGACACATCGGCGCGACCCAGAGGCGGTTGCGGACGGTGCGTCCGGCCAGTTCGTACGGGGTGAACAGCAGGCTCATGATGGCTCTCCGCGGGCTCGATGCGGGTGGGCGTTTCGACTCGGCGCTGTGCGCCTCGCTCAACGACCGGGGGACGGGGACGGGTAGGGTGGCGCGCATGAGCACACCCTCGCCGTGGACGGCACCCGAGACGGCCACCTTCCTCAGGGTGCCAACGGCGAGCGACGACAAGTATTCCCGAGGCGTCGTGGGCATGCGCACCGGATCGGAGGAGTTTCCCGGCGCGGCTGTTCTGGGCGTCGAGGCCGCGTGGCGGACGGGGACGGGAATGGTGCGCTACCTCGGTCCGCGTCGGGCCACCGACCTCGTGCTCCAGCGTCGCCCGGAGACGGTGACGGCCGACGGGCGGGTGCAGGCGTGGGTGGTCGGTTCGGGGACGTCCCCCACCGCTCGCACCCCTGCCGAGACCGCGGCGGTCCGGACGATCCTCTCCGGGGACGTGCCGGTCGTCGTCGATGCCGGCGCGCTCGATCTCGTCGTCGCGGCATCCGCCGTCACGGGCGATCCCGCGCCGCTGGTGCTGACGCCCCACGATCGCGAGCACGCCGCATTGCGCGATCGGCTGGGGCTGGCCTCGGCCATCGGTCGGGAACAGGCCGCCCTCGAGACGGCCGCTGTCACCGGCGCCGTCCTGCTGCTGAAGGGTTCGACGACGCTGATCGCGACGCCCGAGGGCACGGTGCGCTCGGTGACATCGGGCGTCGCATGGCTGGCGACGGCCGGCACCGGCGACGTGCTCGCCGGCATTCTGGGAGCGCTCGTGGCAGGGGCTCCGGATCGTGTCGCGGATGCCGCCGCGTGCGCGGCCTGGCTGCACGGCAGCGCCGGAGCTGCCGCCTCCGCCCGACACGGCGGAGGGCCGCTGGTCGCTCTCGACGTCGCCCGTGCGGTGTCGAGCATCGTGGGCGAGCTCGTCTCGGAACGCTGAGGTCGCCTCCCTAGGATGGGGGGATGATGAGGCGGAGCGTGCTGTGGGCCGCCTTCGCGATCGTTCACGTCGGTGTCGCCTGGCTCGGCTTCGTCCTGCCCAACGAGCCCATGGGAGACGTCTACCGCGTCTACGAGCCGTGGTCGACGAGCGCGCTGCAGGGGCACGGCATCGTCGGCATCGACCAGTCGTGGGTGTATCCGCAGCTCGCGCTGTTGCCCATGCTGCTGGCGCACGCGTTCGCGTGGATCGCCGGGTACACCGTCGGCTGGGCGATCGTCGTCATCGCCGCGGATGCCGTCGCATTCGCCATCCTCATCGGGCGCGCCCGCTCGGTGGGACGCGTGACGGCGGGATGGTTCTGGCTCGCCTACGTGGCGCTTCTCGGTCCGGTCGGGTTGTACCGGCTCGACGGGTTCACCGTGGCGCTGGCCGTGCTCGGCTGCCTGTGGCTCGTCGGACGTCCGTGGGCGGCGTCGGTGCTGCTGTCGGTCGCGACATGGATGAAGGTGTGGCCGGCCGCGGTGCTGGCCGCTGCGGTCGTCACGCTGCGTCGCCGCGGCGCGCTCGTGGGAGGTGCGGTGGTGGTGAGCGCGGCGACGCTGCTCGTGATCGCCGCTCTCGGGGGTGGGGCGCACGCTTTCGGCTTCATCGGCGACCAGACGACGCGGGGACTCCAGGTGGAGGCGCCGGTCAGCATGCCCTACCTCTGGGGCGCTCTGCTCGGCATCCCGGGGTTCTGGGTGTACTACGACCAGCATCTGCTGACGTTCCAGGTCACCGGCACTCAGATCGATCCCGTGATCGCCGCGATGACTCCCGCGCTCGTCGTGGCGATGCTCGTGGTCGCGGGTCTCGGGGTGTGGGCCGTGACGCGCGGCGTGCGGTACGCGACGCTGTTCCCGACGCTCTCGCTCGCCTTCGTTCTCGGGTTCATCGTCTTCAACAAGGTGGGCTCGCCGCAGTACCTCTGCTGGCTGGTGCCGTCGGTGGTGCTCGGGCTCGTCATCGATCGCCGCCGCTGGATGGCCCCGGCGTCGACGGCGCTGTTCGCCGCGCTGCTCACGCAGCTCGTCTACCCCCTGACCTACAACGGCGTCCTCTACCCGCAGCTCGTGCCCGTGAGCCTTCTGACTCTTCGCAACCTCGTTCTCTGCGCGATGTTCGTGTGGATGATCGTGCGCCTCGTCTCCGTTGCCCGCCATGCCCCCGCCTCGACCCTTTCGACGCGGGCGCTCCCCGAGAACGCCACGACGGGGCTCGTTCCCTGATCCCGTTCCCGCCGACCCGAACCCGCCGACCCGAAGGAGCCCCATGCTCGTCGCTTTCTCCGTCGCCCCGAGCGGCACCTCCACTCCCGCCGGGGCCGCCGCCGACGGCTCTGTGCACGACGCGGTCGCCGCGGCCGTGAAGGTCGTCCGTGACTCGGGACTACCGCACCGCACGACCTCGATGTTCACCGAGATCGAGGGGGAGTGGGACGAGGTCTTCGCGGTCGTGAAGGCCGCGACCGATGCCGTCATGCCCTTCGGCTCACGCGTCTCGCTGGTGCTCAAGGCCGACATCCGCCCCGGCCGCGTTGGAGAGCTCGACGGCAAGATCGAGCGGTTGGAAACCGCGATCGCGGCGTTGGAGGTCGACGGGTAGGCCGCCCGGGACGCCGCCGGCGCCCGGTAGCATGGCCGGGTGATCTCCTCGACCCCGTCGAGGGGTGCGGCGATGTGGGCGCTCCTCTCCCTCGCCATCGGCTCGTTCGGCATCGGCATGACCGAGTTCGTCGTCATGGGCTTGCTCCCGAACATCTCCGCCGACCTGCTGCCGACGACGTGGGCCTCCTCTCCCGAGGATGCCGTCGCGCAGGCGGGGTGGCTCATCACCCTGTACGCGCTCGGCGTCGTCATCGGCGCCCCCACGATCGCGGGAATCGTCGCGAAGTATCCGCGCCATCGCGTGATGCTGGCTCTGGCGGCGGCTCTGACGCTCGGCAACACGCTGACGCTGCTGGCTCCGACCTTCGAGCTGGTCGCGGCATCCCGCGTGCTGGCGGGCCTGCCGCACGGCGCATACTTCGGTATCGGCGCCCTTGTCGCCGCCGACGTCATGGGGCCGGGAAACCGCGCCAAGGGCGTCGCCTTCGTGCTCACGGGCCTCACGGTCGCCAACGTCGTCGGTGTGCCGTTCGGCACCTTCCTCGGGCAGCGCTTCGGGTGGCGGATCGCATTCCTCGTCGTCGCCCTCATCTTCGCCCTCGCCGCAGTGATGATCGCGCTGACCGTGCCGGCCCATGCGGGCGATCCCGGACGGACGCTCCGCGCGGAGCTGCGCGCGCTGCGGATCGGCCAGGTGTGGCTGACCCTGGGGGTCGGTGCGATCGGGTTCGGCGGGTTCTTCGCGGCCTACAGCTACGTCGCGTCGATCGTCACCGAGGTCGCGGGAGCTCCCGCGGCCGTGGTGCCGGTGATCCTCATCGTCATGGGCATCGGCATGACGATCGGGAATCTCGTCGGCGGCCACCTTGCCGATCGCGACCTGAAACGTACGATGCTGGCGGGCCTCGGCGCTCTCGTCGTGGTGCAGGTGCTCCTCGCCCTCACTGCGGGCGCGCTGATCGCGCTCGGGCTGTTCATCTTCCTCGTCGGCTTCGTGTCGTCGGTGCTGAGCCCGTCGATTCAGACACGGCTGATGGACGTCGCGGGCGACAACCAGTCGATCGCCGCGGCGCTGAACCACTCCGCGCTGAACATCGGCAACGCCACCGGGGCGTTTCTCGGCGGCGTCGTGATCGCGGCCGGTTTCGGCTTCGTCGCACCGGTCTGGGTGGGAGCGCTGCTCGCGGCATCCGGCCTCGTGCTCGCCCTCGTGAGCTTCGGGATCGAGGCGCGCTCCGCACGAACCGCCGCCGCGGTGGCCTGACGCCGGGATCAGGCCTGCAGCAACCGCCGCAGGTGCGCTCCGACGGCGGTCGTCTCGATGAGGAAGCCGTCGTGACCGAAGTCGCTCGACAGCACGATGGCGCCGTCGTCGATCGTCGAGCGGATGCCGCGCGCGATGCGGTGCTGTCCATCGATCGGGAACAGGCGGTCGCTATCGGTGCCGAGCACGAGCGTCGTCGCGGTGACACGCGCGAGGGCATCCTCGACCCCGCCACGGTCGCGTCCCACGTCGTGGGAGTTCATGGCCTCGACCAGCGTGATGTAGGTGTTCGCGTCGAAGCGGCGCGTGAACTTGTTGCCGTGGAAGTCGAGATAGCTTTCCACGGCGAAGCGGCCCCCGTGACCGAGCGGGCTCTTTCCCGACTGCCACGATCGCTGGAAGCGCTGGTTGAGTTCGGTGGGGCTCCGGTAGTTCAGCAGGGCCATGCGGCGGGCGAGCGCGAGGCCGCGGTGCGGTCCCTCGCCGTCGGGAGCGTCGTAGTACTCACCGTCGGCGAAGCGCGGATCGATCTGGATGGCTTCCAGCTGCACGCCGTTGAGCGCGATCTGGTCGGCCGTCGTCGTCGGCGGAGAGGAGAGTACGGCGAGCCGCGCGACGCGCTCGGGCTGGCCCACACCCCACTCGAGCGCGTGCATGCCGCCCATCGAGCCGCCGACGACCGCGGCCCACACATCGATGCCGAGCGCATCCGCAAGGCGCACCTGGGCGGCGACCTGGTCGCGGACGGTCAGGTACGGAAAGCGTCCCGCCCATTCGTACCCGTCGGGGGCGATCGATGACGGCCCCGTCGAGCCCTGGCATCCACCGAGCATGTTCGGGGCGACGACGAACCAGCGGTCGGTGTCGATGGGGGCGCCCGGGCCCACGATGTCGTCCCACCAGCCCGCGGTGGGATGACCGGGTCCCGCGGCGCCGCGCACGTGACTGTCGCCGGTGAGGGCATGCAGCACGAGCACCGCGTTGTCACGGGCGGGCGACAGCTCGCCCCAGGTCTCGTAGGCCAGGCGGATGCCGGGAAGCTCCCGACCGCCCTCGGTCGTGAAGGCGCCGAACGCGGCGAAGCGGCGGTCGCCGGCGGGATCGCCGTCGCGCCAGGCGCCCGTCGCCGGGGGGCGGCCGCGCAGCAGGCGCGCGTCGGCCTCCGTGATCGGTGCACTCGGCACCGTGTCTTCGGAGGTCTGCCAGTCCATGACGTCCATTCTCCCGGGTCTCGGATATCGCAAACGGACTGTTACGACCACCACCTCCGCAGAAACGCACGAACTCCGCAGCGGGAAGCGTTTCCGGCTGCGGAGTTCGCGGCATCCTGCGGAGTTCGTGCACCCGTCGGGGACGGGTATGCTGCTCCGCGGCGGGGCAGGGCTCAGGCGCGGGCAGCCTCGGAGACCTTGCGCGCGGCGGCGAGGGCCTGCTCGAGGTCGGCCTTGAGATCCTCGACGTTCTCCAGACCCACCGACAGGCGGACCAGGCCCGGGGTCACACCGGCCGTGAGCTGCTGCTCCGGCGTCAGCTGCGAGTGCGTCGTGGATGCCGGGTGGATGACGAGCGAGCGGACATCGCCGATGTTGGCGAGGTGGCTGAAGAGCTCGAGCGCGTTCACGAACTCGCGACCGGCCTGGACGCCGCCCTTGAGCTCGAACGACAGCACCGCGCCCACGCCCTTCGGGGCGTAGCGGTTCGCGGCCGCGTACCAGGGCGAGGTCGGCAGGCCGGAGTAGTTGACCGAGGCGATGTCGTCGTGGTTCTCCAGCCACTCGGCGATCTCCTGCGCGTTCTGCACGTGACGCTCGATGCGCAGCGACAGGGTCTCGATGCCCTGGATGAGCAGCCAGGCGCTCTGCGGCGAGATGGCGGCGCCGAGGTCGCGCAGCAGCTGCACGCGTGCCTTGATGACGTACGCCAGGCCGTCGCCGACAGCCTGCGTGTAGACCGCGCCGTGGTAGGAGGGGTCGGGGGTGGTCAGGCCCGGGAAGCGGTCGGCGTGCTCGGACCACGGGAACGTGCCGCCGTCGACGATGGCGCCGCCGATGACGGTGCCGTGGCCGCCGAGGAACTTGGTGGCCGAGTGCACGACGATGTCGGCGCCGTGCTCGAACGGGCGGATGAGGTAGGGCGTTGCGATCGTGTTGTCGACGATGAGCGGCACACCGGCCTCGTGGGCGACGTCGGCGACGGTGCGGATGTCGAGCACGTTGATCTGTGGGTTGCCGATCGTCTCGGCGAAGAACAGCTTCGTGTTGGGGCGGACCGCGCGGCGCCATTCCTCCGGGTCGTCCTGGTTCTCGACGAACGTGACCTCGATGCCGAGCTTGCCCAGCGTGTACTTGAAGAGATTGTAGGTGCCGCCGTAGATCGAGCTCGACGACACGAAGTGGTCACCGGCCTCCGCGATGTTGAGGATCGCGAATGTCTCCGCTGCCTGGCCCGACGCGACGAGGAGGGCGCCGGTGCCCCCCTCGAGGGCCGCGATGCGCTGTTCGACGACGTCCTGCGTGGGGTTCTGGATGCGGGTGTAGATGTTGCCGAACTCCGCCAGAGCGAACAGGTTCGCGGCGTGGTCGGCGTTGTCGAACACGTAGGAGGTGGTCTGGTAGATCGGCGTGGCTCGCGCCTTGGTCACGGGGTCGGGCTGCGCGCCCGCGTGGATCTGCGTGGTCTCGAAGCGCCAGTTCTCGGATGCGGACATGTCGGGCTCCATCGGGTGAATCGGAAGTGGTGGGGAGCCGGGGTCGGATGCCGCGGCCATCACTGACAGTAGAGTTCGCGCCCGTTGTCAACAACGGTCGGGAAATGTGACGTAATGAACGCACTCGCCTCGGCATCCGATGCCGTGACGTAGCGTGGGGGCATGACTTCGCCGCAGGAGAGTTCTCAGGACCACCGTCGTCGCGCCGTGGTGACGGGAGCGAGCTCCGGCATCGGTGCGGCGACCGTCCGCGCCCTGCGGGCGTCGGGCTGGGACGTGGTGGGTGTGGCTCGCCGCGCGGAGCGGCTGGTCGCGCTGGATCGCGAAACCGGGTCGGCATCGTTCGCCGCCGACCTGTCGAACGAGGCCGACGTGGCGGCGCTGGCCGAGCACCTGGCACGCACCGGGGCGGTGCACGCCCTCGTGCACGTCGCCGGCGGCGCGCGGGGCACCGACCGGGTCGAAGACGGCGACCCGGCGGACTGGCGCTGGATGTTCGAGGCGAACGTGCTCTCGGCGCAGCTGATCACGGCGGCCCTGCTGCCGTTGCTGCGGGCAGGGATCGACGACGGCGGTCACGCCGACACGCTGTATGTCACCTCGACCGCGGCGCAGACGGCGTATCCCGGAGGAGCCGGTTACAACGCGGCGAAGGCGGGCGAGGCGATGCTCGTGCACGCCCTGCGTCTGGAGCTGAACGGGGAGCCGATCCGCGTGACCGAGGTCGCGCCGGGCATGGTCTACACCGAGGAGTTCACCCTCAACCGACTGGGCGGCGACCGCGCCACGGCCGAGAAGGTCTACGAGGGCGTCGAGCACCCGCTCACCGCGGACGATGTCGCGGATGTCATCGTGTACGCCCTTCAAGCTCCCGGCCACGTCAACCTGGACCTCGTGACGATGCGCCCGGTCGCCCAGTCCGCGCAGCACCTGCTCGCGCGCGGTCGCCTCCGCCCGCGCGCCTGACCCCGCGGAAGAGGCCCGCGGCGTCAGGATGCGGGGGCGTCGGCGAACGCGACCTTCGGAACGAACACGAGCAGCAGGGCGGCGAGGAATCCGCCGCCGGCGCAGATCGCCCACACCGTCAGGTAGCCACCGAGGGAAGCCGCGGTCTGGCTGGCCACGGCGCCGGCGCCGGCCGCGAGCACCACGCCGAACACGGCTGAGGAGAACGACCCGCCGATCGTCTTGGTCGTGTTGGTCAGTGCCGTCGCGATGCCGGTCTGCCCGCGCGGGGCGGCGGCGGCCGCGGCGGCGGGAAGCGCACCGACCAGCGCGCCGCAGCCGAGCCCGGCGATCGAGAGGTTGAGCAGCACCTGCCACAGCTCCACGTGGAACGGCAGGAAGAGCAGATAGCCGATACCCACGAGCAGGGATGCCGCGATCAGTACGACCCGTGGGCTCGCCCGCCGCGAGGTCACGGCGAACAGCACGGCGCCCACGATGAGTGAAACGAGGTAGACCCCGATGATGTTCGAGCGCTCCGTGGCATCCAACCCGAGCCCGTAGCCGAGGGAGGGATCGGTGCCGGCGTACGTCGACAACGGTCCCTGCGCGCCGAGCAGGCTGATCCCGATGAGGAAGGCCGTCGCCTGCACCGGCCACATCTCGGGTCGGCGCAGCACCCGGATGTCCACCGCCGGGTCGTCCTGGCGCAGTTCGAAGCGCACGAACCACACGAACACCGCGACCCCGGCCAGCAGCAGGGCAATGACCCAGATCCAGGCGGCGGCGCCGAGCGCCAGCTCACCGATCATCCGCATCCAGGCCAGACCGCCCGTCACGAGCAGCAGTGCCCACGCGAGGAGCACGAAACCCCTCGTGTCGAGGCGTCGTCCACCCTCCGGGGCGGATTCGGGAACACCGATCCAGATGACGAGTGCGACGAGCGTCACGGCGATCGCCGGTACGATGAGCGTCGCGGTGAGGTTCTGGCCGCTTGCGGCGAAGATCCGTCCGGCGGCGAGAGCGCCGACGATCGCGCCGACCTCCAGCCCGACGACCAGCAGACCCGCCGCGCGGCGGGTCGTCGACACTCCGCGCTGCTGCACCCGGCCGCGCTCGAAGATGAGGGCGATCTCCAACGGCAGCCAGACGACGTAGAAGCCCTGCAACGCCCAGGCGATCAGAAAGCTCCAGAACGAGGTCGCGAACGCCAGCCACCACGTCGCCCCGGCCGTGAGGACCGCGGCGATGAGCAGGATGCGCTTGTGGCCGTACATGTCGCCGAGTTTCGCGAGCACCGGGACGACGAGCGCCGACAGCAGCAGCTGCGCCGCCTCGAACCAGTTGACATCCGAGTCGTGGATGCCGAGGGAGACGACGATGTCGCTGAACAGCGGCACGTAGTACCCCTGCAGGATGCCGCTGACGATCTCGACCAGGATGAACCATCCGATGAGGCCGGCGGTGATGCCGAGGCCCCGGGGAAGGCGGGCCGAGCGGGTGCGGGGGCTCTTCGCCGTCGAGGAGCCTGCGGAGGAGGAGGTCACGGCGTTCACTCTAGCCACGCGTGTGTGTCGCGCACCGCAGCGGCGCCTAGGCTGAATGCCGTGACGAGCGAGCGCGAAGTACTGACATGGGACGGTTTCGGCGAGGCGACCCGGGCGCTGTCCCGATCGATCGTGGCGGACGGGTTCGTTCCCGACGTCGTGGTGGCGATCGCCCGCGGGGGTCTGCTGCCCGCCGGCGCGATCGCCTACGGTCTGGGCGTCAAGAGCTGCGGTGCCCTGAACGTGGAGTTCTACACCGGCATCGGCACCGTGCTGGAGGCTCCGGCGCTCCTGCCCCCCGACCTCGACCTCGGCTACCTTCCCGGCAAGCGCGTCCTGCTCGTCGACGACGTCGCCGACAGCGGTCGCACACTCGCCCTCGCGGTGAAGATGCTGCGCGACGCCGATGCCGACGTGCGATCAGTGTGCATCTACACGAAGCCCGGCAGTGTCGCCCAGCCCGACTTCTCCTGGCGCGAGACCGACCGTTGGATCGATTTCCCCTGGTCGGCCGCCGGTTCTGTGATCGAGGAGGATGCGGGCGCGGAGGCGAGCGCTTGATGGCGATGGCCCTCGATGAGCTGGCCGATGCCGGACTCATCGACGCGGATTGGGCGCACGCGCTCGCTCCGGTGGCGCCCGACATCGCGGCGCTCGGCGAACGACTGCGCGCCGAGACCGCGGCAGGGCGGCCGTATCTCCCCGCGGGCGACAAGGTGCTCCGCGCCTTCGCGAGACCGCTCGCGGACGTCAAGGTCCTCATCGTCGGGCAGGACCCCTACCCGACCCCGGGCCACCCGATCGGGCTCTCGTTCGCCGTGGACGCGCACGTGAGGCCCCTGCCGCGAAGCCTCGCCAACATCTACCAGGAGCTGGAAACCGACCTCGGCATCGCACGGGCACCGCACGGCGACCTCTCCGCATGGAGCGATCAGGGCGTCATGCTGCTCAACCGCGTGCTGACAGTGGCCCCCGGAGCTCCCGCATCGCATCGCGGGTGGGGATGGGAGAAGGTCACCGAACACGCCATCCGCACCCTCGTCGCCCGCGACCGACCGCTCGTCGCGGTGCTCTGGGGGCGGGATACCGCGAACCTGCGGCCCCTTCTCGCGGGGACCCCGACCGTGGAGTCCGCCCACCCTTCGCCGCTGTCGGCCAGTCGGGGCTTCTTCGGCTCGCGTCCCTTCTCGCGTGTCAATGAGCTGCTCGTCCAGCAGGGTGCGACGCCGGTCGACTGGCGTTTAGGCTGAGCCACATGCTGGAGGAGGAGTACGACAAGAGTCGGCGGCGGCTGCCCGTGCACCTGCGCCGCAGCGAGCAGGAGCGCCCCTTCTCCTACGAGATCCGGCCCGTGCGGGACGGCGATATTCCGGACATCCGCGAGATCTACAACTACTACGTCACCAACTCGGTGGTGACCTTCGACGAGAAGAAGTGGTCGCTCGCCCAGTGGCGCGAGAAGCTCGAGCATCTCTCCAAGCTCGGCATGCCGTTCCTCGTGGCGCAGTCGCCCAGCGGGCAGATCCTCGGCTATGCACTCGTGCAGCCGATGTCGGCCAAGTCGGCGTACCGCTACAGCGTGGAGAACTCGATCTACCTCGGCCAGGCGGCGACGGGAAAGGGCCTCGGCCGCGCGCTCCTGGAGGCGCTGATCGCAGCCAGCGAAGCGGCCGGCATCCATCAGATGGTCGCGGTGATCAGCGACAAGGGGGCCGAGTCCTCCATCGCCCTGCACGAGAAGCTCGGCTTCGTCGAGGTCGGACGCATGGGACGCGTCGGCTTCAAGTTCGGCCGCTGGCTCGGCACGATCTACCTGCAGAAGCAGCTGTCGCCGGTGAAGAAAAAGCGCTCGCTGTTCTCGCGCTCGGAGCGCTCAGAGGGGTGAGGGCGCGGCGTCGCGGACCGCGTCGATCAAGATGCGCCAGGCGCCCTCGGCGTCCGCCTCGCTGACGATCGCACGGTGGGAACGACCGTCGACGTGAGCTTCGATGGTCCAGGTGAATCGGTCGGCGCCCGGCGCGGTGGGGGCAGCGGCCGAGCCCGGGAGAGGCTCGCCCCTGTCCTCGGCATCCCAGGGGCAACGTTCCACGAGCTGCTTCCAGCGCGCACTCTCGTGGGGAGGTGCCGAGAGGTGCCAGCGGCGCGTGAATCCCGCGACGCCGCCGGAGCGGACCATGCTCACGGTCAGGGCGTGCGCATCGGCGTCATTCGCGGTCTCCGGCAGATCGCGCGGATCGGGATGGTTCGTCACGGGCGGTCACACCGACGGCGTTCCACGCGGTGCGGACGGCGTCGGCTTCCTCCGATCTCTCACCGTACTCCCGCTGCGCGACCGCCGTGGTCGCCGCCGCGAACGCCGAGAAATCCGCCGTCGGCGGCACGGCGCCCTGCGTCACGGTGAGGTACCAGATGCGGCCCGCTCGTTCCCACGCGTGACCGCCGAGCGCGGTGGCGACGAGGTGGAAAGCCTTGTTCGGGATGCCGGAGTTGATGTGCACGCCGCCGTTGTCCTCGCTCGTGCGGACGTAGTCGCGCATGTGGGCGGGCTGAGGGTCTTTGCCGAGAACGTCGTCGTGGTAGGCCGTTCCGGGTGCCTTCATCGAGCGCAGCGCCACGCCCTGAACGGCGTCGGTGAAGATGCCGGCCCCGATCAGCCACGACGCCTCCGCGGCGCTCTCGCCGGCGCGATGCTGCTCTGTCAGCGCGCCGAAGACGTCGGCTACGGACTCGTTGAGCGCTCCCGACTGTCCCTGGTACTCGAGACCGCCGCCGTGTTCGATCACGCCGTGGCCGAGCTCGTGCCCGATGACGCTGATCGAAGAGGTGAAGCCCCGGAACACCTCGCCGTCGCCGTCGCCGAAGACCATCCGCTCGCCGTTCCAGAACGCGTTGTCATAGCGGTCGCCGTAGTGCACGCTCGCCGCGAGGGTTCCGCCGGCGCCGTCGATCGAGCGGCGTGCGAACGCGTCCCAGAACAGCTCGAAGCTCGCGCCGAGCCCCTCGAAGGCCTCGTTCACGGCGACGTCGGCGACGGCCGGGTCGTCTTCGCCGCGCACGCGCATGCCGGGAAGCGTTTCGCGGTGCTGCGCGTCGGAGATGACGCGGTCGGGCGCCGGCTCTCCCTGCAAGATGAGGGCGTCGCCGTCGGCCGACAGATCGAGCCGTGCCCGACCACGCGCGGGCGCCGGGTGGGAGGGCCGTGCGATCGCCAGGGTCGCGCGGGCGGCCTCTGCCGCGTTCGCGAGGTGCGGGGCGTCGGTGGCGGCCAGGCGAGACAGCAGGTACGGCGGAACGATGGCGAACATGGCGTCACCCTACGCCCGGCATCCGACGTGCGCGCCTGTCCGATGCCCTCGCCCGCGCAGCGATCAGTCCCGCGGTGGGTCGATCACCGGGATGGAGGCGAGCAGCCGACGCGTGTAGGCGACCTGCGGCGCGAGCAGGACCTTCTCCGTCGGGCCCTCCTCGACGATGCGGCCGTCCTTCATGACGATCACCTCGTCGCAGAGGTTCTGCACGACGCCGATGTCGTGCGACACCATCACGAGGGTGAGCTGTTCGCGCTGGCGCAGCTCGCGCAGCAGTTCCAGGATCTGCGCGCGTACGGTGACATCGAGCGCCGAGAGCGGCTCGTCGCCGACGAGGATGCGCGGGCGGTGCACGATCGCGCGCGCCAGGGCGATGCGCTGGCGCTGCCCGCCCGAGAACTCGTGCGGGTAGCGGTCGGCCATCGCCGCCTCGAGGCCGACCGCCTTGAGCACCTCGCGCACGCGCGCACGACGATCGCCCGGGATCTCCAGCGCCCAGAGCGGCTCGCCGATGATCCTTCCGACGCTCATCCGGGGATCCAGCGACGCGTACGGATCCTGGAACACGATGCCGGTCTCGCGTCGCAGCCAGTGCAGCGAGCGCGCAGAGGCCCTCGCATCCACCGTGCGTCCGGCCACCGTCACCGTGCCGGTCGTGGGCGCGTCCAGCCCCAGCAGCACACGCACGAGCGTGGACTTGCCCGAGCCCGACTCGCCGATGATGCCGACGGCGGAGCCCTCGAAGACGTCGATGTCGGCGTCCTCGAGCGCCGTGGTCCATCGTGTCCGCTCGAACAGTCCGGTTCCGCGTTGGCGGAAGCGACGGCTGACGGCCCGCGCGCTCAGCAGGGCGTCCGCACTCATGCCGCACCCCCCGGTCGCCACAGCGTCGCGGTGGCGTCGCGCAGCAGGCCTTGCGTCACCGGGGATGCCGGTGCCGTGAGCAGTCGTGAGAGCGGCCCGTGCTCGACCACGCGCCCGTCTTCGAGCACGACGGCGTGCGTGGCGATCTGGGAGAGCACCGCCAGGTCGTGCGTGATGAACACCAGCGACATGCCGTCCCTCGCGACGAGGCCGGCGAGCAGCTCGAGCACCTCCGCCTGGATCGTGACGTCGAGCGCCGTCGTCGGCTCGTCCGCGATCAGCAGGCGAGGACGGCAGGCGAGGGCCATGGCGATGGCCACCCTCTGGCGCTGACCGCCGGAGAGCTGGTGCGGGTAGCGACGGACGATCTGGGCGGGGTCGGGAAGCCGAACCCGCTCGGCCTCTGCGATGGCGCGGGCCGCGGCATCCCTGCGCCCGAGGCCCTCGTGGATGCGCACGGACTCGGCGATCTGGCGGCCGACGGTGCGGATCGGATTGAGGGCGGTGCGCGGCTCCTGGAAGACGATGCCGATCTCATCGCCGCGCAGTCGGGCGAGCTCGCGGTCCGGCAGACCGATCAGCTCGCGCTCGTTCCATCGGATGCTGCCCGTGGCCGTGGCGGCGTCCGGCAGCAGGCCGAGGATCGCGAGGGCGGTGAGGGACTTGCCCGACCCCGACTCTCCGATCAGGCCCACGCGCGCGCCGTCGGGGACGTCGAAGGAGATGTCGTCCACGACGCGGCGACCGTCGATCTCGATCGACAGATTGCGCACCACCAGGCTCACGAGATCACCGCCGTCGTGTGGGTCTGCGCCGCCGTGCGCCGACGCGTGAGGGTGGGGTCGGTCGCCTCGCGCAGTGCGTCCCCGAGGAGGTTGAGCCCCAGCACCGTGATCGTGATCGCCAGTCCCGGCCAGACGACGCTCAACGGGTGCACCGAGATGTACTGCTGCAGGTCTTTCAGCAGCAGCCCCCAGCTGGGTTCGGTGAGGGGGGCGCCGAACCCGAGGTAGCTGAGCCCGGCTTCGGCGAGGACGGCGACGGCCATGCCCCACGACAGCTGCACGATCAAGACCGGGGCGATGTTGGGCAACAGGTGCCGGTACAGGTTCTGGAAGGGAGTGAGACCGGCGGCTCGACCGGCGAGAACGAAGTCGCTGTGCAGCACGCGGCGGAGTTCCGGGCGCGTGACGCGCGCGATGTTGACGCCGAAGCCGATGCCGACCGAGACGATCACCACCCACAGCGAGCCACCCCACACGGACGAGATCATCATGGCGATCAGAAGAACGGGGAACGCGATGAGGATGTCGACGAGCACGGCGACGCTCTCGCGCAGCCACCGCGCGGTGAGTGCGCCGAGGGCGGCGAGGGCGACACCGATCACCGTCGCCACGAGACCGGCGCCGAGCGCCACCCAGACCGTCGTGCGAGCGCCGGCCATCAGCAGGCTCAGGATGTCGCGGCCCGCGCCGTCCGTGCCGAGCAGATGCGGCCACCCCGGCAGAGCCCACCGGCCGTCGACGTCGACCGCCTGCGGATCGAACGGCAACCAGAACCGTGCGACGAGTGCGACGACGCCGATCGTCAGCACGACGAGGAGACCGAAGCGTCCCGTCGACAGCGCCCACAGTCGACGCAGCCAGGCGAACCTGCTCATTCCGCCTCCCGCTGCCGAGGGTCGATCAGCCGGTGGACGAGGTCGACGGCGAAGCCGACGACGAGCACGAACCCGGTGAGCGCGAGCAGTTCGCCCTGAACCTTGAGCAGGTCACGCTTGCCGACGTCCTCCACGAGCATGCGTCCGATGCCGGGCAGGCTGAACAGCTGCTCGATGACGACGGCGCCGACGATGATGCCGGCCACCTGCAGCCCCAGAACCGTGATGATCGACAGACCCACCGTGGGCAGTCCGTGCCGGATGAGGGCCTGCGTGCGGGTGAGGCCCTTCGCCGCCGCGGTGCGGACGAAGTCCTCTCCCGTCGCCTGGAGGGTCGCCGAACGGACGAACCGCATGAGCATCGCGCCCTCGACGACGCCGATCGTGATCGCCGGCAGCAGCAGAGCACGGATCGCGGATGCCGGGTCGCTCCACCCCGCGCGGGGAAAGCCCTGGGCGGGCAGCCACCCGAGCCAGACAGCGAACACGAGCACCAGCATCATGCCAGCCCACACCACCGGGACGGCGGCCACGGCCTGGGCGCCGACGGAGAGGGCGGTGCCGTCGGGACGGCCGCGGCGAACGGCGGAGAGCACTCCGAACGGCAGTGCGATCAGCAGGGCGACGGTCATCGCCATCAGTCCGAGCGGAATCGTCACCTGCGCCTTCTCGGCGAGCTGCCCCGCCACGGGGGCGCCCGTCAGCAGCGACTGGCCGAGATCTCCGCGGAAGACACCGCCGATCCACGACAGGTACTGCACCGCAAGGGGCTCTCCGAGCCCGAGGCGCTCACGGATCGCGGCGACCTGCGCCGGGCCCGCATCGATCCCGGCGATGAGCTGAGCGACGTCGCCGGGAAGGACCCGGAGCGTCAGGAAGATCAGCGCACTGGCGACGAACAGGCCGAGCAGCAGCAGGGCCAGTCGCGTCAGCGCGTAACGGATCACCCCTTGCTCTTGGCCAGCTCGGCGAGGTTGATGCGCTCGTTGACGTTGACGGAAGGGAAGCCGCTCACGTTCGTGCCCACCGCGACGATGGACGCACCGTTGTACAGCCAGTCGGCGGCCTGATCGTCCGCGACGATCTTCGCGGCCTGCTTCAGCAGGTCGGCGGAGGTCTGCTCGTCGGTCGCGCTGAGTGACTGCTGGTAGAGCTTCTGCACCTCCGGGTTGTTGTAGGTGAAGTAGTAGTTGGGGTTCGCCCAGTTCTCGAAGTCACGGGCCTCGGTGTGCAGCACGAAACTGAGGTCGTAGTTCTTGTTGATGTAGACGTCGTTGAGCCACGTCGGGAACTCGACGGCCTTCACCTTCAGGGTGATGCCCACGTCGTTGAGGTTCGACACGAGGATCTGAGACACGGTCGTGCCGTAGAACGACGGGATCGTGAGCGTCAGCGTGAGGTCCGACACCCCGGCGTCGGCCAGGAGCTTCTTCGCGGCCGCCGGGTCGAACGGGGCGGTGGACGACAGATCCGCGTAGCCGGGGTCGAGCTCGGGAATCGGACCGTACAGCGTCTGGCCGGCCCCGAGAGCCTTGACGATCGCGTTGTGGTCGATGGCCTGACGGATCGCCTGGCGCACCCGCTTGTCGGACAGGGGCGCCTTCGTCGAGTTCATCGCGAGCGTGCCCTTGTCGGTGGACTTGCCGAGCACGAGTGTGAAGTCACCGTTCGCCTCGATCTGGTCCTTGAGGTTGGCGTCGAAGCCCGTGACCACGTCGAGCTCGTGTGCGAGGGCACCGTTGAGGGCAGCCTGGTTGTCGGGGATGTAGCTGAACACCACCTCCTTGACCTTGGCCTTGTCGCCCCAGAAGGCGTCGTTGCGGTCGAAGGTGATCGAGTCGCCCTGCTTCCAGCTGGTCAGCTTGTACGGCCCGGTGCCGTTCGCCTTCGTCTTGCGATCGGTGGTGTCGTCCTTCTTGAGGACGAGACCTGCCCGGCCGGTGAGGTTCCACAGCAGGCTGGAGTCGGGCTGGCTCAGCGTGAGCACGACGTCCTTGCCGTTCGCGACGATGCTCTGTACGCGTGCGAGGCGGTCGGAGTCGCTGTACGACGCGGTGGACTTGACCTGTTCCAGCGACCAGACGACGTCATCGACGGTGAGCGGGGAGCCATCGTGGAAGGTGACGCCGTCGCGGAGCGTGAACGTGTAGGTGAGGCCGTCGGACGAGATCTTGTAGTCGCTGGCCAGCTCCGGCTCGATCTTCTGATCGGGCGTGCGCGAGACGAGGCCCTGGTAGACGTTGTCGATCAGGATCTGGTCCAGGGCGGCGCCGGCGGTCTCACGGATGTCGAGGTTGCTCGGCTCGGAGACGAGGCGCACGGTCACGACGGCGTCGGGGTCGGGCGTGACCGCGGTGGGGGAGGCGTCGGGTGCGGATCCGCCGGAGCAGGCGCTCAGCAGCAGGGCCCCGGCGGCGAGAAGCGCGGCGGCGACGGTGGTGCGGCGAAGCATGTGAGAGGTGTCCTTTCGGCAGCGCGGGCGTGCGCGTGTGCTGTGCGCAGCGGCCCGCGGACTCGGGTGCGCGTTACAGCCTAGGCTTTGCGGCGGTCGGTGCGGTCATCGGTCTTCGCTGGGGTGACACCGAGCGTCATGCGACCGGTCGACTCAGCCGCGCGCGACCTGTGCGATGAGGCGGGCCAGTTCCACCGGCTGCTCCTCCTGCACGTTGTGGCCCGAGTCGACCTCGACGACGGATGCCGTCGGGAGGCGGTGCTGGAAGTCGTCGGCATCCGCGGGCGTCACGAACCCGCGACATCCGCGCACGAGCGTGATCGGAGCGGCAGCGGCGGCGAGGTCGTCCCACCCCGCGGCGGTCAGCGCGCCGCGGATCGCGTGACGTTGCGCCTCTGCGCTCGCCGCGGCATCCGCGTCACCGGCCAGCGCGTTCGCGAGGTGCGCGAAATGGTGCTTCCATTCGACGCGGCCGTCCGCGCGCACGCGCGAGTTGAGGGTGACACCGCGCGTCGCAGCCCCACGGGATCCGCCGAGGCCGAACGAGAGCGCCCGTTCGACGAGCTCGTCGCGGCTGGCCCAGTCGGTGGGGCCGGCGAAGAAAGCGGCGATCTGTGCGGCATCGCCGTCCGGGTCGATGCCGGGGGTGATGTCGACGACGATCAGCTCGCGCACCAGCTCCGGGTGCGCAGCGGCAAGCGCGGCTGCTGTCAGGCCCCCGAGCGATTGGCCGACGAGCACCTGCGGCGTGGCCGCGGTCCACGCGGCGACAGCGGGCGCGATGTCGGCCGCGAGGACGCCTCCGGTGTACGCGGCATCCGCCCGCCATGACGAGTCGCCGTGACCCGGCAGGTCGACGGCGAGGGCGGGGATGCCGAGGGCGAGCACCGTCGTGTCCCACGTGTGCGCGTTGAGGCCGGCGCCGTGCAGGAGCGTCACCTGCGGGGGAGTGAAGGCGGCCGTGACGGGATCCCCGTACTGCAGCGCGCTGACGACACGACCGTCGTCGAGGCGGTGGGTGAGGCGGCGGACGGGCGGCACGGCATCGATGCCGAGCTCGGCGGACTGATCGGCCAGGAAGGAGAACTCATCCATTCGGACATTGTGCCGCGATCCGCGCTCGCAGCGGTCGTCGTCTACCCGTCCTAGGCTGATCGCATGAGCACCGAGCGTCGCGTCCACCTGTCCCGGTCGGCCCGTCCCGCGTATGACGCCCTCGAGGCGTTCTCCCAGACGGTCGGCACGATCGCCGCCGAGGCGGGCATCGATGCGCGGTTGCGTGAGCTTGTGCTCATCCACGCCTCGCAGCTCAACGGCTGCGCGTACTGCGTGCGCGTGCACGTCGACCGCGCGGTCGCGGCGGGTCTCGGCATCGATGAGATCGCCCAGCTCGCCGCCTGGCGGGACTCGGGCGTGTTCTCGGCCCGCGAGCGCGCGGCTCTCGAACTGGCGGAGTGCTACGTCTTCATCCACGAGGAGGGTGTGCCCGACGAGGTCTACGACCGCGTCGGCGGCATCCTCTCGGAGCAGGAGTACGTCGCGATCAGCTGGCTGCTCGTGTCGATCAACGCCTTCAACCGCATCACGATCGCCGGAAAGTACCCGGTCCCGCCGCGCGGGGGCCAGACGGGCGCGGGAGACGATCCGGCATGAGCATCGTCTCCGGCGCCCTGAACTTCCGCGACGTCGGCGGGCTCCCGGCGGGCGGTGGCGTCACGCGTGCGGGTGTGCTGTTCCGTTCCGGCAATCTCGCCGGGCTGGACGAGGCCGGCCGCGAGGATCTCGTCGGTCTCGGAATCCGTCGCGTCGTCGACCTCCGCGCCGACGACGAAGTGGCCGTCGAGCCCAGCCGCGTCGCCGGCCTCGATCTCGAGACGATCCGGATCCCGCTCTTCCTCGGTTCGGTCGCCTCCTTCTTCGTCGAGGACCGCTCGCTCGCCGACGTCTACCGCGGCCTCGTCGACGAGTCGGCCGATCGGATGGTCGAGGTCGTCCGCGCCGTCCTCGAGGGCGCACCGGCGCTCGTGCACTGCACCGTCGGGAAGGACCGCACGGGCGTCGCCGTCGCGCTGCTGTTGGACGCCGTCGGCGTCGAGCATGACGCGATCGTGGCCGATTACGCGCGTACGGAACAGCTGCTCCCGGCGCGGCGCAATGCTCGCGTGCTCGCCTATCTGCGCAGCGTGCACCCCGACGCTCGCCATCTCGAAGACCTCGCGACACGCTCGCCGGCACCCGTCATGCAGGCGCTATTGGAGGATGTGCGCGAGCGCTTCGGGTCGGCGGCGGGCTACCTCGTCGCGCACGGCCTCCGCCGCGACGAGGTGGACGCGCTCGCGACGATCCTCATCGAACGCTGAGGTAAGGCTCGCCTTAATGGGCGTATGATCGAAGGATGACCTCCTCCGCGCTGCGTGCTGTGCACGACGAGTCCGCCTGCAAGGCGTCTCGTCACGCGCGGGTGCAGCAGCTCATCACGGCGGACGAGCATGCGCTGGCCGAGCTGGAGGCGCTCATCGCGACGCTGCCGATCTGCTCGACCGGTCGTGTCTTTATCGAGGTTCCCGACGCCTCGTGGATCACGCCGATCGCGGTTCCGGCGCGGATGGTCGTCACCTGGCTCGACCGCTCACGTCGCAGCGGCCAGCCCGGAAGCGGCCGCTCCTGTGCTCCCGGCCAGGCCGTCAGCCGGGCCGTGACGGCGTGGGCCGATGAGATGCTCTGCGCAGACGGCGATGAGTCGACGTGCCAGGACGGCACCCGTATCCACCTTCTCGGCGGATTCCTCGGCACCGCCGACATCTTCGACCACCTCACCGAGCGCCTCGGAATCTCGCCTGCGGCGGTGCACACACCGGCGCGTTTCGGGCTGGTCAGCTCTCGCTGACCGTGCCTGCCCACGCTCCGCGCGCCACATAGTTGCCCTCTTCGAGGCCGGCGAGGATCTCGAACCGGTTCGTCAGCGGGTCGCGTCCCGCCAGGGCGTACAGCAGCGGCATGAGAAAGCCGTAGCGGCGCCATTGGCGCGCGTGCACGGCTTCGTGACGCAGCACGTCATCGCTGATGCGCGGTGAGTCGGTCAAGAAGCACCCGCCGACGCAGACCCCGCCGCGGCCGAACGTCCACGACGGCATGCCGGTGAACACCCAGAGGCCTCCGCGCCGATCGATGCGACCCGTCGACCACAGCGAGCCCCAGATCCAGCCCACGGCGGTTCCCCACCAGAAGCCGACGAGGCTGAGGGGGGAGTCGAGCAGGATGCCGGGAATCAGCGTATCGAGGCGGCGTCCGCGCGCCACGGCGCGGGCCGCCCGTTCCTGCCAGCCCGGCGGGGGCGACGCGATCACGCGAGCGCCCCGACGACCCGCAGGATCGTGCCGAGGTCGTCGACGGCCGCGGCCGGAGACGCCGGAGCGAATCCGGCGATCGACGCACCCACCAGGGGGAGGGTGCGTCGCGCGGCGGCGATCGCCGCGGTCAGCTCCCGCAGCGTCAGGCCGAACGGCGTCGGCCGGGTCACACCGGTGAGCTCGGCCGGGTCGAGCACGTCGAGGTCGACGTGGATGTAGACGGCCTCCGCTCCCGTGGCTGCCACGGCGGCGGCGATCGCCGCGCCGTCGCCGATCGCGTCGGCCGCGACGCTGCGGATATCGCTCTCGGCGAGGTGCACGGCCTCGCCCGGGTCGAGATCGCGGGCGCCCACCAGCACGAGACGATCGGCCGTCACGGCGCCGCTTCCGGGCACCGGTCCGCTCTCGTGCACGGCGCGCAGGGCCATGCCGCCGAACGCGCCCGACGGCGAGGTCGCGGCCGTGTTGAGGTCGCCGTGCGCGTCGAACCAGACCACCGCGAGCTCCGGGTGTCGGGCGGCATAATGGGCGATCGCGGGGACGGCGACGCCGCAGTCGCCGCCGACGATGAGTGCCGCCTCGTCGCTGACCGCGAGTTCCGCGGTGAGGGCGTCGGCGACGCGATGCAGCGCGCTGAAACGCCGGATGCCGGTCTCCAGCGCTTCACCGGCTTCTGCCGGCACGTCCACGCGCGCGGTCGCCGCGCGAGGCAGGTCGCCCGCGATCGCCTCGGCGCCGTCCACGAGCAACATCGCGCGCGCGGCGGGGGAGCCCTGCCACTGCGGAACCACCACGAAGCGGGTCATCTTCCCTTCCTTCCCTGCGCGCCCCGCGACGTCCGCGTCCCGGCATCCGCCGTGCGGCGAACCCCGGGACGCGGACCGTCATCCTGCCTACTTCTCCAGCGCCGCCGCGCCGGTGCCGCCGCTCTTCAGAGCAGCCAGGCGCGCCTCGACCTCGGTGAGCTCACCCACGTCCTCGAGCTCGTTGAACTGCGCGTCCAGGGTGGATGCCGCCAGCTCCGCCTTGCCGGCGGCGAGCGCCTCCTGGCGACGCACCTTGTCTTCGAAGCGGCCGAGCTCGCTCGTGGGGTCGAGCACGTCGATCGACTTGACCGCGTCGTGCACCTTGTTCTGCGCTTCTGCGGTCTTGGCGCGGGCGAGCAGCTCGCTGCGCTTGGCCTTCAGCTGCTCCAGCTTCTGCTTCATGCCGTTGAGGCCGTCCTTGAGCTTGGCGACGACCTCCGTCTGAGAGCTGATCGTCGGCTCGACGGCCTTGGCTTCGTTCTCCTCGCTGATCTGGCGCTGCAGCGCGATCTTGGCGAGGTTGTCGAACTTGTCGGCATCCGCGGTGCTGCCGCTCGCACGCAGCTCGTCGGCCTTGCGACTGGCGGCGAGAGCCTTGTTGCCCCATTCGGCGGCGGCGCGCACGTCTTCTTCATGGTCGCGCTCGAGCAGGCGCAGGTTGCCGATGGTCTCGGCGATCGCGGACTCGGCGTCGGCGATGGAGTTGGTGTAATCGCGCACCAGCTGATCGAGCATCTTCTGCGGGTCTTCGGCGGCGTCGAGCATGGCGTTGACGTTCGCCTTCACGAGCGTCGAGATGCGACCGAAGATGGACTGCTTTGCCATCGTTTTTCCTTTCCTAACGGGAGACTTCCCAGGGTGCGAGGGGATCGTGCGGTCGAAGTCGGCGAGCGGATGCCGGGCTCAGAAGCGACCTCCGCCGCGGCGCGCGCGGCTGCCGGCGCCGCCGAACCCGCCGGGGGAGATGCTGCCGCCCCCGCCCAGGCCGCCGAAGCCGCCGCCGGAGCGCGAGCGGCTGCCGCCGCCACCGTTGAGCAGGGAGTTGAGGACGATGCCACCGAGGATGGCGCCCATCATGTCGCCGCCCGAACCCGTGCGCTGCGATCCGCCGGAGCCGCCGAACATACCGCTCTGGAAGACGCCGACATCGTTCTGCGCCGCCTGCATCGCCTGCGTCGCCAGCTCGTGCGCGCGCTGTGCGGCGGCAAGAGCCTGTGCGGGATCGTTCTGCTGCAGCTGGCGGGCCTGCACGAGTGACGCGCCCGCCTCGGCGAGACGGGTACGTGCCTCGGCGCCGACCGCGCCTCGGCGTGAAGAGATGAAGTCCTCTGCCGCGGAGATCTCGCCCTGCGCCTGTGCGAGGAGACCGCCCAGCTGCGCGGACGCGCGCGCGGCGCGCTCCTGCTCGTCGCGGATGCCGGCCAGAACCGCGTCGATCTGTGCGTTGGCGCGGTCCAGGCCCTCGCGGGCGAAGAGGGGACGCTTGCCGGGCCCGGTGACCAGCGGCCGCGCCGCCTCGACCTGCGCGCGCGTGGCCGCGATCACGGGGGCCAGACGCCCGTCCGGATCGGGCAGGGCCGTTGCCGCGGCGAGGTCGGTCTCCAGGTCGGCGATGAGGGCCGCGGCATCCGTCTCCGCCTGGGCGAGGTCGGCGCTCATGCGCGCGACGGCGTTGTGCAGCATCTCGGCCTGGGCCACGGCGTCCTCCGCGGCGCGGATGCTGACCGCCGCGGCGGACGTGTTGCCGGCGGCGATCTGCGCGGCGGCGGTGTCCAGCAGCGTGTCGGCGAACGCGAGGCGCTGCGATGCCTGCTCGGGGTTGTCGGCGATCGCGGTCAGGGCCAGCGGGTCGTACGCGCTCGTCAGGCCGGTGAGCGTCGCGACGGCGGCGTCGTGCGCGCCGGCCACGCTCTCCTTCTTCTCGCGGAGGCGCGCGAGCGCGTCGGGGGCGTTCTGCTCGAGCTTTCGCAGGTCGTCGAATGCCGCGGCCTTCTCGTCGAGGTGCGCGTCGGCGGCCTCGCACAGCTCGATGATGCGCATGTTCCAGGCGCGCGTGTCGTCGTCGCTGTCGGGGCTCTCGTCGTCGAGCTTCTGCCTGAGGGCGAACGCCTCATCGAGCTGAGCCTTCGCGCTGGCCAGCGCCGACTCGAACTCGCGGGCGGCCTCGTCGCCGAACTGCGCACGGGCGAACCCGAGCTCCTGCTCGCTCGTTTTGACCGCGTCGTCCGTCTGAACCAGAGCCGAGGACGCGCGGCGCGTGAGATCCTCGATGCTCACGGGCGCGGGCGGTGTTTCCGTGCCGGGCCCCGCGGGCGATCGACGCCTGCGCGAGCGCATCACGATCCAGATGATGAGCCCGGCCAGGGCGATCACCACGATGACGAGCAGGATCGGCGTGATGATGCCGGCGGCGTCGACCCCGGCGCCGCCGGTTCCTCCCGCGATGGCGTCGGCCAGGCCGTCGGCAGCGGAGGTGGCGGCGCCGACCCAGTTGTCGGCCGACAGCGCCGGCTGCACCCGTTCGCGTTCGATCGTGGTGAGCTCATCGCCGGTCACGGGGCCGGCCGAGGAGCCCGACAGATAGTACTGACGGCCGTCCGTCGAGATCGCCAAGAGGTACTGGTGCGGGCCCAGACCGTTGTTCTGCGCCGTCTGGTTCGCCCAGTCCTCGGGCGTCGACGGATCGGTGAACTGCGGGACGTACGCAACCCAGAGATCGACACCCGACTTCGCGGTCAAGGCACGCAGGCGTGTGTCGACCTCGGAGACCTGCGCACCGGAGAGCACACCGGACTGATCGACCACGCGTGACGAGCTGAGGGCGACGGGACCCGTGGCGATCGCCGCGGTCGCGCCGCCCAGGACGATCGCCGTGGCGCTGCCCAGGACGATCGCCGCCGCCGCCGTCAGCGCCAGCCACAGACGCGCACGCATGCGTGTTCCTCCCCTGCGCGAGGTGCGGGATCCTCGCTCCTCACGCCGATCCTATGTCGCGAACGGCATGACCCGATAGACGGCCTGCGGGGATGCCGTGGGTCTTGCCCTTCCCGGCCTGTCCCTGCGTCGGCACCGATGCGGGCCGGTATGGTGTCGCGTTCGGAGGAACCATGAACAACGACGGATTCGGTGCCGATCGCTACGGCGCAGATGTGCTGGCGGCGGGGTGGCGAGACGCGGGCCGCCGCGCGGTGCCGCGCGTCGCAGCCACGCCGGAGCTCGTGGTGGAGATCGCCGGTGACGGCTTCTGCGGTGCCGTCACCGGCATCCAGTCCGGTCACGTCGAGCTGGAGGACCGCCTCGGCCGCCGCCGCCTGTTCCCCCTGGGGGGAGGCTTCCTCATCGACGGGCAGGCGGTCGTCCTGGAGGCGCCGAAGGCCGCGGCATCCGGCCCGCGCCGCACCGCCTCCGGATCGTTCGCCGCCGAGACTGCTCGCGCCCGCGTGGCCCGCGCCTCGCGGATCCTCGTGGAGGGACGCCACGACGCCGAGCTCGTCGAGAAGGTGTGGGGCGATGATCTTCGCGTCGAAGGGGTCGTGGTCGAATACCTCCAGGGCGTCGACCTGCTCGAAGACGTGCTGCGCGAGGAGCCGCCCGGGCCGGGACGGCGCTACGGCGTGCTCGTCGATCACCTCGTGCCCGGCTCGAAGGAGTCGCGCATCGCCGACGCGGTCGCCCGGGGCCCCCACGGCGCTCACGTGCGGATCGTCGGTCACCCGCACATCGACGTGTGGCAGTGCGTGACGCCGCGCGCGCTCGGCATCGCGGCCTGGCCCGACGTGCCCCGCGGTATCGAGTGGAAGGTGGGTGTCAGCCGCGCTCTCGGCTGGCCCGCGCACGATCAGGCCGACATCGCCCGTACGTGGCAGCGCATCCTCGGAGCCGTGCACAGCTACCGCGACCTCGATCCGGCGCTGCTGGGCCGTGTCGAAGAGCTCATCGACTTCGTCACCGCCTGAGCCCGTCGCTCGGTCGTCACCGCCGCAATCAGCGTGCCCGCCGGTAGCCTGGTCGGGTGCCGCACGAGAGAGATGCTCCCCGTTTCCGCGACAAGCCCGTCTCGTTCGTGCGCCGCAGCGGCCGGATGAGCGACGCGCAGGAGCGCGCGTGGGCGGAGTTGTCACCGCAGTACGTCATCGACGTGCAGCGGGATGCCGCGGCCACCAGCATCCTTCCGGGGACCGCGATCGTGCCCGCCGAGGTGTTCGGGCGCACGGCGCCCCTGACCGTCGAGATCGGGTCGGGTCAGGGTCATGCGATCGTCAGCGCTGCGGCCGCCGCGCCCGAGCGTGATTTCCTCGCGGTGGAGGTGTTCCGCGCGGGGCTGGCGCGCACCATGCTCGATGCCGACCGCGCCGGCATCCGCAACCTCCGTCTCGTCGAGGCCAATGCTCCCGAGGTGCTCGAGCACCTGCTGCCGGCGGCGAGCGTGGATGAGCTGTGGATCTTCTTCCCCGACCCGTGGCACAAGGCGAAGCACAACAAGCGTCGCCTGATCGCGCCGCCGTTCCCGCCGCTCGCCGCGCGGGCGCTGCGTGACGGGGGACGGCTGCGGTTGGCGACCGACTGGGAGGAGTACGCCCTGCAGATGCGCGAGGTCCTCGCCGGCGTCGACGCGTTCGCGCCCGCGTTCGACGGTGAGTGGGCCGAGCGGTTCGGGGGCCGCGTGATGACGGCGTTCGAGCGCAAGGGTCTCGCGAAGGGCCGCGAGATCCGCGACCTCGTCTACCGCCGCCTGCCGCGCGTGGCCTCGGGCGCGTGAGCGCGGCGCCCCCCGCCCGCGATCGCTGGCGGGCCGTGCGGCCTCTGGCGCACCGTGACTTCCGCATTTTGTTCGGCGCGGTCGTGCTGTCGATCTCGGCGGCCGGGATGTGGGCCGTCGTCATGGTCTACGCGGTCATCCGCATCGACGACGATCCCGTGCAGCTGTCCCTCGTCGCCGCCGCGAACGCGATCGGTCTTCTCGCCTGTGCAATCCCGGGAGGTATCGCCGCCGACCGCCTGCCGCGCCGGGTGATCCTGCGTGCCGTGGAGACGGCGAATGTCCTCGCCGTCGGCTCGGTCGTCGTGGTGGGCCAGTTCGGCACCCTCACGATCGTCCACCTCACGATCGTCTCGCTCGTGCTCGGCGCCGGGGCGGGCTTCTTCTTTCCCTCCTACAGCGCGATCCTTCCGCGCATCCTTCCGGCCGAGCACCTGCTGCCGGCGAACGGGCTCGAAGGCGCGGTACGTCCCGCCCTGCAGCAGGCCGCCGGCCCCGCGATGGCGGGACTTCTGCTCGCCGCGCTGATCCCGAGCCAGGCCGCCGTCGCCGTGCTCCTCGCCCACGCGGCGGCACTCGTGCTGCTGCTGTTCCTCCGCCCCGAACCGGCTCCCGCCCCCGCCGACGCGTCCGACGGCGCCGTGTCGGGCCGGAGCATCCGTCACGACCTCGTCGAAGCCGTGCTCTTCACGATCCGCACCCCGTGGCTGCTGTGGACGCTGCTGTTCGCGACGATCTGGGTCCTCGTGACGATGGGCCCCGAGGAGGTGCTGCTGCCGTTCGTCACCCGTGAGCGCTTCGGCGACGATCCGCGTCTGTTCGGCTTCCTGCTGGCCTGCTTCGGTGCCGGCGGGGTGGTGGGATCGGTCGTCGTCTCGTCGCTGCGGATGCCGCGGCGCTACCTCACCACGATGACCCTCGTCTGGGGGCTCAGCACCCTTCCCTTCGTGATCATCGGCCTCACTCACGAGTACTGGCTGATGGCGGTGAGCGGCTTCGCGTGCGGCTTCGGCTTCAGCTACGGCAACGTCATCTGGGGGACACTCCTGCAGCGCAGGGTGCCGCGCCACATGCTCGGGCGCATCTCGAGCCTGGACTTCTTCGTCTCCCTCGCGCTCATGCCCATCTCCATGGCGCTTGCCGGACCCCTGTCCACCGTCGTCGCGATCCCCGTCATCTTCATCGTGGCGGGGCTCGTCCCCTTCGTGCTGTCGCTGATCGTGCTGTGGATCGCGCGGATGCCGCAGGACGAGATCGCTCATCCCCTCGACGATGACGAGGAGGGCTCACCGTGAGAGAGGCCGTGGACACGCGGCGGCTCGGGGTGGGCATTGTTCCCGCGGCGGCGGTGTGCCTGGCCGCACCCGCGTTCTTCGTCCTGCTGCAACCGCTGCTCGGCATCGCGCTGCTGGTCATCGGGGTGGGGGCAGCCGTCGCCCTCGAACGGCGGCGGGTCGCGGCATCCGCACCGTCGCTCGCGCGCGACCTGTCGCTCATCGCGATGGGGATGCTCGTGGTGAGTTCGATCTCGCTGGAGGCGAAGCTCGACACCCTCTCGATGCTGCGATTCACCCTCGCGCTGGGCGGTGCGGTCGCGCTGCCCTACGCCGTCTCGCGGTGGGTGTACCGCGATCGGGCGATCCGATTCCCATGGCGCGGCGGCGGACGCTGGCGCGGCTGGCAGTGGGGATGGCTCGCCGCCGTACTCGTGCTCGGTTGGCTGATCCTGCCGTTCTACTTCATCACCTCGGGCGTGTACCGCAACTGGCCGGTGGTGGACAGCCCCGACCTCATCGGCCGGCTGTTCGTCGGCGTGGGTGCGGTGGGCATCTGGGACGAGCTCTTCTTCATCTGCACGGTGTTCGCGCTGCTGCGCCGTCATCTCCCGGATGCCGCGGCCACCGTGCTTCAGGCGGTCGTGTTCGTCTCGTTCCTGTGGGAGCTCGGCTACCGCGCGTGGGGGCCGGTGCTGACGATTCCGTTCGCTCTGCTGCAGGCGGTCATCTTCCTCAAGACCCGCTCGCTCGGCTACGTCGTCACGGTGCACCTGCTCTTCGACGCCGTCGTGTTCGCGGTGCTCGTGCACGCCCACAATCCGGGGCTGCTGGACGCGTTCTTCCTCGTGGCGCCCTGAACGCGCCGCAGCATCCGTCGACGCTCAGCGCTCGCCGCGCAGGAGCTCCAGACCGGCGCTGGCGAACTGCCGCGTCGTCGCGGAGGGCAGGAACGCGCGCGTGAGTCCCGCCCCGATCCGCGGCAGGTCGGCCTCGTCGCGGAACAGCAGCGACATGGTCTCGTAGCGCGGGTGGAACTTGTGCTTGAAGCGGTGCAGCGACTGGAATCCGTACACCGGTTCGAGCGCGTCGGACAGTCGTGTGCTCAGCGCCGCCAGCCCCTGGGCCTCGGGCGGGTACTCGTGGGTGAGCGGCGCGCCCGACAGCGACATGAACTCGGCGCCCTCGTCCCGGAAGGCTAGGGCCGAGCTGCCGATCAGATACTCCATCACCGGCCCGAACCCGTGCTCGCGGCGGCGCATCAGGTCAAGCGTCCAGCCGCGCACGACGCCTTCGCCGTACACCGGCATCCACGACAGGAAGCCGTGCACATCGCCGCGCGCGTCGAGGGCGAGCGCGATGCGCACCTCGGGATCGTCCGCTTCGGCGAGCGTTCCCAACGTGAAGCGCATCTCGGGCAGCTGCTTCTCGCCGACCCACTGGTTCGAGATCGCCTGCAGCTGCGTGCGCACGCCCCACGACTCGTCGCGCAGGTGCGTCAAGCGGAAGGCCATCTCCTCGCGGCTGGCCCGGTTGAGGGTGGTGCGCACCGAGTTCCACCGCTTGCCGGTGTAGGCCAGACCCGGCAGGTCGACGATCGTGTCGTCCGCGACGACGAGCGCGCGCCACGAGTCCGGCACGGCCGCCTGCGTGGCGGCTCCCGCGCTGAAGAAGCACGGGATGAGGGCCGCCTCCTCGGATGCCGCGATGAACTCGGCCACAGAGGCGGCCCGTCCCTCTTCGGGCCCGAGCGGGTCGGCGAGGGCGATCGCCGCCCCGGCGCGGATCTGATACGCGACGACGCCGGTGCTCGTGCGCAGGTAGCTGTTGCCCTCCCACGTCGTCATCCACGACAGCGTGCCGCCGCCGTGCGTGCGGATGAGGTCGGCGACCTCGGCGGTGCTCGGCTGCGCGCCTGGTGCCCCGAGCGCGCTGCGTCGGGCGCCGGAGAACGCGGCGCGCACCACGATCAGATAGACGAGCAGCACGAGCGCGATCAGGCCGCTGCCGATCTCGATCGCCGTCTCGCCGTCGACGGGGACGCCGAGGTCGAGCCGCACGTCCGTGACGATGACCGCGAGCAGCGCCGCGGCCAGGATGTTCAGCGCCAGCAGCACGAGAGCGCAGATCCACGCCCAGCGCCGCGCGCGCCGGAGGCCCTGTGCGATCACGAGCACCACGACGACGTCGATGGCCGTCGTCGTCCAGTGGCTGGAGAGCGGGTCGGTGGTCCCGAACGGGCCGTCGGTAGGGATGAGCGTCAGGATCACTTCGATGCCGACGAAGGCGAGCATGCCGATGAAGGCGATCAGGCGCTGCTCGCGGATGGTGGCGCGACGCGGTCGCAGGGTCCGATCGAACGCGAGCACGACGAGCACGGCGATGAGGTGGGAGAGGTCCGCCACGGTTCCCAGCACGAGGAGGCCGACGATGACGACCGCGATGAGCACGAGCCATGCCCGCAGCCGCCACGGCGAGGCGAGCAGACCGATCACGGCGGCGATGCATGCGAAGGTGCCGCCGCTGGCACCGACATCGAGCGTGGTGGCGGTGTCTTGCACCCACTCCCAGCCGGAGAAGACGCTGAGCGCGGCCAACAGCAGCGATGTCGCCAGGACGGCGACGATCTGGCCGACCCAGAAGTACGCGAGGGCCACCCGGGTGCCGCGGGCGTACTCGAGCACACCCATCCCGATGAATCCGATCAGGGTCGGCAGGAACAGCCAGGGCTCAGCGACGAAGAACGTGCCGGTGATCGGCGTCCACCATCGACCGGCTTCGAGCGCGGGCAGACCGTACGCCCACGTGTCCATGCCTGCGCTTTCGTCGAAGGGCGACCACAGGCCCTGCGAAAGGAGGCCGACGATGAACACGGCGGCCACGGTGAGCAGCGTGGCCGGCAGATGGCGCACGAGACGCACGAGAGCGTGGGCCCGCGTCGTCGCGAGCTGATCTGCGCCTGCGGGGGAGGCGGCAGGCGCTGTCTCCGTCATGCCTTCACCGTACCGGCAGCGACGGTCACCGCGTCGTCTCCGGGCGGTCGCCGAACGCTCAGAAGCGAGCCAGCAGAGCGGGACCGAAGACGAGGAGGGCTGCGGCGGGAACGACGAGCAGGCCGATGGCGATGACGCCGATCGCCACCATGCTTCCGAGCACCGAGAGGATGGCGGCGCGGAGGGAGGACGAGGAACGGGTGAGGCTCGAGGTGGTCATGTCTCGACGCTATGAACCGCAGGGCGGGCTCCACATCGTGCCGCGGGTGCATCGGCATCCCCCGGGAGGATGATCCTCCCAGGCCTCTCACACCGGGGCGATAGGTTGCCTCTGACACGATCTGTCGGTGTCTCGAACGTCTCGTCCCGTCTCACGCCGCGTGCAGATCCGGCGCCGCCGGGTGACCGTGGGAGTTCTCGCCGTGTTCGTCGCAGCCGTCATCGCGGTGGTGGCCGTCGTGGCCTCCGACCTCAACGGCATCCACCGCTCCGACATCGCGATGCCGTCGGCCAGCCCCGGGGTCGCGCAGAACACGGGTGAGGTCAACATCCTGGTGATGGGACTGGACAGTCGCGTCGATCAGGACGGCAAGCCCTTCCCGCAGGAGATCTACGACGCGATCCACGCGGAGGATGAGAGCGTCGGCGGCTACAACACGAACGTGCTGATGTTCATCCACATCCCGGCCAACGGCGGCAAGGCGGTCGGCATTTCGATCCCGAGGGATGACTACGTCGACTACGCGAACGCACCCGACGGGGTCACGAAGGGCAAGATCAAGGAGGACTACGGCCGCACGTTCCAGGCGACGTACGACGAGCTGACCGGCAACGGTACCGACGAAGCGACGGCGTATCAGCGGGCCCGCGACGCGGCGCGGCAGGCACAGATCCAAACCGTCTCGTCGTTTCTCGGCGGGGTGCGCATCGACCACTTCGTGGAAGTGACGATGGCCGCGTTCTATCGCGTCGCGCAGGCGGTGCAGCCGATCACGGTGTGCCTCAACCAGGCGACGGCCGACACGTTCTCGGGTGCGAACTTCGCCGCGGGGATGCAGCAGATCGATGCCGCGCAGGCGATGGCGTTCGTGCGGCAGCGTCGCGACACGCAGTACGAGAACGTCGATCTCACCGACCTCGACCGCACGCGCCGGCAGCAGGCGTTCATGATCTCGCTCGCGGTCAAGCTCAAGAGTGCGCAGACGTTCACGGACTTCGGGGCGATGCGCTCGCTCATCGACACGGCGAAGCAGTACGTCGCGATCGATCAGGGCTTCGACCTGCTGAGCCTCGCGAGCACCGCGCAGCGCCTCGCCGGCGGTGACATCACCTTCCAGACGCTGCCGGTCGAGCGGTTCGGCACGATCGACGGCGAGAGCGTCAACATCGTCGACCAGGACAAGATCGCGGGCATCGTGCGCGACCTGCTCAACCCGCCGTCGCCGACCGCCGCGCCGACCGACGCCGCGAGCGACGCGCCGAGCTCTCCCTCCGACGGGGGAGACGGATCGTCGCCGTCACCGTCGGGTTCGCCGACCCCGCAGAGCTACACGAACTCGCAGCAGCCGATGGTCTCGGGTGCGGTGCCCTGCGTCAACTGACCCTCGACGGGTCCCTGGCTGCGCGCCCTGTCGATGGCGTCGGGTGTCGCGTACCCGTGGGGGCCGCCGAGTAGCTCACGTCGGCGATGGTGGCGCACAGTGTGAGCGCGTGTGCCGTTGCCTCGTGAAGACGACGATGATGCGCGTGCGCGCGGTCACCATGGGCGAGATCGTACGACAGCCGACCTCGGATACGTGGAGTGCCCCCGACAGGAATCGAACCTGCGACCTTTGGTACCGGAAACCAACGCTCTATCCCCTGAGCTACGGAGGCGTACCGATCGAGAGTATCACCGACGACGGCTCCGCCACGCCGCCGGTGGCCCGGATCTGCGGCGATCGACGGTCGGCGGGGGTGCGTTGCGGCATCCCTCTGGAGGGTCGAAACATCGGTGTACGCGGAGGCCATCGCGGCGTGCGAGGATACTGCGGTGCAACGCCTCGTGACCGCCGAACTGGACCTCGATCTCGGGGCTTCCGTCGACCTCATCTTCCAGATCGCCGCGGCCCAACCGGCACCCGTTCTGCGGGAGGAACTGACGTTCACGCAAGGCGATCGCGTCTACACGCCCACCGAGATCATCGACCAGTCCGGCAGTCGCCTGCACCGCCTGCTCGGCGAGGCCGGCCGCCTCGAGGTGCGCTATGAAGCCCTCATCGACGGACAGGTCGCGCAGCGCGCCACCAGCGACCTCGAAGCCATCACCTACCTGCGTCCGAGCCGCTACTGCCAGTCTGACGAGGTGTTCTCGCAGGCGCGCCGCCAGTTCCGCGGCCTGCAGGGGCTCGAGCTGATCACCGCGGTCAGCGAGTTCGTCGCCTCCAGCACGACGTACACGCCGGGGCTGAGTCAGGGCACCGACTCGGCTGTCACCACTCTCATGACCGGCCAGGGTGTCTGCCGCGACTACGCGCATGTCGTCATCGCGCTGCTGCGCGCGATGGACATGCCTGCCCGCTACGCCGCGTGCTTCGCCCCCGGCCTTCGCCCGATGGACTTCCACGCCGTGGCCGAGGCCTACCTCGACGGCAGCTGGTACGTCATCGACGCGACCCGGCTCGCCAACCGCCGCTCGCTCGTGCGCATCGCCACAGGTCGCGACGCCGCCGACTGCGCCTTCCTCAGCTACCACGGCGGCTATGTGGGCCTGCAGCGCATGCGCGTCGACGCGTGCGTCCTGCCCGACGATGCGGCCGACGTTCAGGCGCAGGATGCCGCCGCGGCGGCATCCGACCCCGCCCTCGACGACTTCGCCGAGCTCGTCCAGCTCGCCTGACCGCGACCGGTGGCTGCTCGGCCGGCGCGCACCCCAGCGCGGATGCCGAGGTGCGCACGCAGGTGGGGGACAGCGGGCGCCCGTAGACTTGACGGGCTATGAATCCCGATGCCCTCGCCGCCGCCCTCCTCGCCGTCATCGCCCCGCTCGCCGAGGCACGACGTCCCGGCTCGAGCGCCGGTCTGACCGCGGCCGATCTCCCCCTGGAGCGCCCGCGCAACCGTGACCACGGCGACTGGGCGTCCAACGCCGCCCTGAAGCTCGGCAAGGTCGTCGGGGTGAACCCGCGCGAGTTCGCGCAGGAGATCGCCGACGCGCTCGCCGCGACCGACGGCGTCGCCCGTGTCGAGGTCGCCGGGCCGGGGTTCATCAACATCCGCCTCGAAGCGGGAGCGGCCGGCGCCCTCGCCAAGACCATCGTCGAGGCAGGCGCGGCCTACGGCACCAACGACACCCAGCGCGGACAGAGCATCAACCTCGAGTTCGTCAGCGCCAACCCCACCGGTCCCATGCACATCGGGCACACCCGGTGGGCAGCGCTCGGCGACGCGATCGCCCGCGTGCTGCTGGCCAGCGGTGCGACGCTCGTGCGCGAGTTCTACATCAACGACGCGGGCGCGCAGATGGACCGCTTCGGACGTTCCGTCCTCGCCGCGATCAAGGGCGAGCCGACGCCCGAGGACGGCTACCCGGGCTCGTACATTGGCGACCTCGCCAGCCGCGTGCTCGCCGAGCTGCCCGGCATCCTCGATCTCTCCGACGACGAGCAGCTGGTGCAGGCGCGCGACCGCGCCTACGCCCTGCAGCTCGCCGATCTGCAGGCGTCGCTGGAGAAGTTCAACGTGCACTTCGACGTCTTCTTCAGCGAGCGCACGCTCCACGCGCACGGCCCGAACGGCGAGCCTAGCCTCGTCGACGAGGCCGTCGACCGTCTGCGCGCGCAGGGCCACGTGTTCGAGCAGGACGACGCCATCTGGGTGCGCACGACCGACTTCGGCGACGACAAGGATCGTGTCATCCGCCGCTCCAATGGCGAGTACACCTACTTCGCCGCCGACGCCGCGTACTACCTCAACAAGAGCGACCGCGGCTTCCTGCACAAGATCTATCTGCTCGGCGCCGACCACCACGGCTACGTCCACCGCCTCAAGGCCCTCGCCGGTGCCGCCGGCGACGACCCCGAGAAGGACATCGAGGTGCTCATCGGTCAGCTCGTGTCGGTCAACGGCGCCCGCCTGTCCAAGCGTGCCGGCAACATCATCGAGCTCGACGACCTCCGCGACTGGCTCGGCACCGACGCGCTGCGCTACTCGCTGGCGCGCTACCCCGCCGACTCGCCGCTCACGCTCGATCCCGAGATCCTCACCAAGCGCACGAATGACAACCCCGTCTTCTACGTGCAGTACGCGCACGCCCGCACGCACAACGTCGCGCGCAACGCGGCGGACTCGGGCGTGGACCGCAGCGTCTTCGCGCCCGAGCTGCTGGACCACGAGAGCGAGTCGGCGCTGCTCGGCGCCCTGCAGGAGTTCCCGCGCATCGTGGCCTACGCCGCCGAGGTGCGCGAGCCGCACCGCGTCGCGCGCTACCTCGAGGAGCTCGCGAGCCTGTACCACCGGTGGTACGACACCTGCCGCGTCACGCCGCTGGGTGACGAGCCGGTCACCGAGCTGCACCGCACGCGCCTCTGGCTCAACGACGCCACCGGACAGGTGCTCCGCAACGGCCTGGACATGCTCGGAGTGAGCGCACCGGAGCGGATGTGACGTGAACGACCAGCACCCCACGCAGCCGCTTCCCGACCCCTCTGCGCGGTGGGTGCTGTCGACGGATGCCGCGGCATCCGCCCCGCGACGGCGCAGCCGCCGCTGGCCCTGGCTGATCGCGGTGCTCGCGGTCGTGGTGCTGGCGGTCGGCGCGTGGTTCGCCGGAGAGTACATCGCCCGCGGCATCGTGGAGCGCACGATTCGCGACCAGGTCGCCTCTCGCCTGGATATCCCCGCCGACCAGCACGTCGACGTGGATGTGCGCGGTCAGGTGATCCCGCAGCTGATCGGCGGACGCCTCGACGACGTGACGGTGTCGGCCCCCGATGTGAGCCTCGGCGCGCTGACTGGCGACGTGGAGGTGCATGCCGCGGGTGTGCCGATCCGCGGTGATTCCCCGTTGCAGAGTGCGTCCGCGACCGTGCGTCTCGATCAGGAACAGGTGCGCACGCTCCTCGGCACCGTCGACGGCTTCCCCGCGGATGCCGTGACGCTCGAGGCCCCCGACATCGTGATGTCCACCGAGCTCAAGCTCTTCGCCCTGTCGGTGCCGGTGGGCGTGAGCCTCACTCCCACCGCGTCCGGCGGTGACCTGGTGCTCACCCCGCGGACCCTTCGTGTCTCGGGGGCCGAAGTATCGGCCGATGTGCTCATCGACCAGTTCGGAGCGTTGGCGCGAACGGTCGTGCGCGACTGGGATGTGTGCGTGAAGCAGTACCTGCCGGTGGGGCTCACGCTGTCGGGTGTGCGCGTGGACGGAGCGCAGGTGGTCGCCGACATCGCCATCGATCCGCGGATCACCGTCGATGCGGCGCTGCAGCAGAAGGGCACGTGCAGCTGAGGGAGCCTCTCCCACCGACGCGTCACATGCGCGGGCCGGTATGCGCAGGTGCCCTAGACTTCTAGGACTGCCGGGCGTGACGTCACCGACGGCAGCCCGACCCCACACGATTGGTTCCGCACGTGTCCGCCGCCTCCGACCGCCCGCTCGTGCCCGCGTGGCTTGCCGAACCGGCCGACGCGAACGCGCTCGCCCCGCTGGTGTGGCCGTCCTCGGCCGCGCGTGATGCCGACGGCCAGCTCGAGATCGCGGGCGTCGGCGTTCGGGACCTGCGCGCGCGGTTCGGCACTCCTTTGTACGTCCTCGACGAGGACGGTGTCCGCTCACGCGCGCGCGAGGTGCGTGACGCCTTCACCGTGGCGGCCGCGCGCCGCGGCGTGCAGGCACGCATCTATTACGCCGGCAAGGCGTTCCTCTCGACCGAGGTCGTGCGCTGGGTGACCGAGGAGGGCCTCGCCGTCGACGTCGCCACCGGCGGCGAGCTCGCTGTCGCGCTCGCCGCGGGTGCCGATCCGTCCCGCCTGGGTCTGCACGGCAACAACAAGTCGGTCGCCGAGCTCGAGCGCGCCGTCGAGATCGGCATCGGCTCGATCGTGATCGACTCACGTATCGAGCTCGAGCGTCTCGCCGGGATCGTCGAGCGGCGCCGCGCGGACGATGCGGCCCCGCAGGCGGTGCTCGTCCGCGTCAACAGTGGCGTGCACGCCGAGACACACGATTTCCTGGCGACCGCCCATGAAGACCAGAAGTTCGGCTTCGCCCTGTCCGACGCCCCCGCGGTCGTCGCCCGCATCCGCGAGCTTCCGGGCCTGCGGTTCGTCGGGCTGCACTGCCATATCGGCTCGCAGATCTTCGGCACCCGCGGATTCGAAGAGTCCGCGGCGCGCGTGGTCGACCTCCACGCCGAGCTGCTCGCGGGCGGCGACATCCCGCTCCTCAACCTCGGTGGCGGCTTCGGCATCGCCTACACATCGGTCGACGAGCCCACGCCGATCGCCGATCTCGCCGAGGGCATCGTCGAGGCCGTCGCGCGCGAGTGCGACGTGCGCGGCATCCCCCTGCCGAATCTCGCGTTCGAGCCGGGCCGCACGATCGTCGGACGCGCCGGCGTCACGCTCTACGAAGTCGGCACGGTCAAGCCCGTCCACGCCAGCGACGAGGTGACCCGTCTCTACGTGAGCGTCGACGGCGGCATGAGCGACAACGCCCGACCGGCGCTATACGGCGCGCAGTACTCGGCGCGCCTCGCCTCGCGCACGTCGGATGCCGCGTCCGTCCTGTCGCGCGTCGTGGGCCGTCACTGCGAGTCCGGCGACATCGTCGTCGACGCGGAGTACCTGCCCGGCGACATCACACCCGGCGATCTCCTCGCCGTGCCCGCGACCGGCGCCTACTGCTTCTCGCTGTCGAGCAACTACAACTACGTGCCCCGTCCGCCGGTCGTCGCCGTGCGGGGCGGCACCGCCCGCGTGATCGTCCGAGGCGAGAGCATCGATGACCTGCTGGCGCGCGATCTGGGGGTCGCGACCCCCGCATCCGCCGAGACGTCCCCGGCCGAGGAGAAGGAATGACCGACTACCGTCGACTGCGCGTGGCCCTGCTCGGAGCCGGAGCCGTCGGATCCCAGGTGGCGGACCTCCTGCGCACGCACGCGGACGAGCTCTCCGACCGTGCCGGCGCGGCTCTCGAGCTCGTGGGGATCGCCGTACGCAACCCCGACGCTCCGCGCGACGCCGATCTGCCGCGCGAGCTGTTCACCACCGATTCGGAACAGCTGATCGTCGGCGCCGACATCGTCATCGAGCTGATGGGCGGCATCGAGCCCGCGCGCACCGACATTCTGCTCGCGCTGTCGTCGGGCGCCGATGTCGTCACCGCGAACAAAGCCCTGCTGGCCACACACGGCCCCGAGATCTTCGACGCTGCCGACCAGGTGGGCGCCTCCGTCTATTACGAGGCCGCCGCCGCCGGCGCCATCCCGATCATCCGCCCGCTGCGCGATTCGCTGGCCGGCGACCGCGTACAGCGGATCATGGGCATCGTCAACGGCACCACGAACTACATCCTCGATCGCATGGACGCCGAGGGCAGCGAGTTCGCGGACGTCCTCGCCGACGCGCAGCGACTCGGTTACGCCGAAGCCGACCCTACGGCCGATGTCGAAGGCTACGACGCGGCGCAGAAGGCCACCATCCTCGCGTCTCTCGCGTTCCACACGGCCGTGCCCCTCGAAGCGGTGCACCGCGAGGGCATCACCGGCATCGACCGCCAGACGATCGACGCGGCTCGCCACGCCGGCTACGTCATCAAGCTGCTCGCGGTGTGCGAGCGGATCACGGATGCCGAGGCGCACTCGCCCACCGGCGAAGCCATCTCGGTGCGGGTGTATCCCGCGCTGATTCCGCGCGAGCACCCGCTGGCGAGCGTGCACGGCGCCAACAATGCGGTGTTCGTGCAGGCCGAAGCCGCCGGCAACCTCATGTTCTACGGCGCGGGTGCCGGCGGCGTGCAGACCGCGTCGGCGGTGCTCGGCGATGTCGTCTCGGCCGCCCGCCGCCACATCGCCGGCGGTGTGGGCGTCGGTGAGTCCACGCGCGCCAATCTTCCGGTCGTGCCGATCGGCCGCGTGACGACGCGCTACCAGATCACCCTCGAGGTCTCCGACCAGCCGGGCGTTCTCGCCACCGTCGCGGGCATTCTCAGCGAGGGTCGGGTCTCGATCGCGACGGTCGAGCAGACCATCGAACCGGCTGCTGAGCAGAGCCTCGTCCCCGCCGAACAGGGCATCGCGGACATTGCGCGCCTCGTCATCGGCACCCACACGGCCCGCGAGCAGGATCTCAGCGACACCGTCGACCGTCTCGCCGCCAGTGGCGTGGTCGACCGGGTCGTATCGGTCCTCCGCGTCGAAGGCAACTGAACTCGCGGTCGCGGCACCGCAAGAAGGAGATGGAGATGGCACACGTCTGGCAGGGAGTCCTGCGCGAATACGCCGACCGGCTCGGCGTCACCGAGGCGTCCACGGTCGTGACGCTCGGCGAGGGAGGCACGCCGCTGATTCCGGCCGCCGCGCTGTCGCAGCAGACCGGCGCGAACGTCTTCATCAAGTTCGAGGGCATGAACCCGACCGGCTCGTTCAAGGACCGCGGCATGACCGTCGCGCTCTCGCGCGCCGTCGAGCACGGTGCGAAGGCCGTCATCTGTGCCTCGACCGGCAACACCTCGGCATCCGCCGCCGCTTACGCGGCCCACGCGGGCATCACCGCGGCCGTGCTGGTGCCGGAGGGCAAGATCGCGATGGGCAAGCTCAGTCAGGCGGTCGTGCACGGCGGTCGGCTGATCCAGGTGCGCGGCAACTTCGACGACTGCCTGGATATCGCTCGCGAGCTCGCCGACAACTACCCCGTCCACCTCGTCAACTCGGTCAACCCCGACCGCATCGAGGGTCAGAAGACGGCCGCCTACGAGGTCGTCTCGCAGCTCGGCGACGCCCCCGACTTCCACCTGATCCCGGTCGGAAATGCCGGCAACTACACGGCGTACTCGCGCGGGTACCGCGAAGAGGCGGCGCGTGGCGTGGCGACCAAGGTGCCGCGGATGTTCGGCTTCCAGGCTGAAGGCTCGGCGCCTCTTGTGCGCGGCGAGGTCGTCCGCAACCCCGAGACGATCGCCTCGGCCATCCGCATCGGCAACCCCGCGTCGTGGGAGCTTGCGCTCGAAGCCCGCGATGCGACGCAGGGCTGGTTCGGCGCGATCGACGATGCACGCATCCTCGCGGCGCAGAAGCTGCTGGCCAGCACGGCCGGCGTCTTCGTGGAGCCGGCGTCGGCCATCGGCGTCGCGGGTCTGCTCGACCGTGCCGAGGCGGGCGTCATCCCCGCGGGCGCCACGATCGTCATCACGGTCACCGGCCACGGCCTGAAGGATCCCCAGTGGGCCCTGCGCAAGGCCGACGGCACCGAGGTCGAGCCCACGGTCGTCGATGCGACGACCAGTGAGGTCGCCTCCGTCCTCGACCTGGCATGACGGCCATGGCTTCGGCGGGACGTTCCGTCGCGGTACGTGTTCCCGCCACGAGCGCCAACCTCGGTCCCGGCTTCGACACGCTCGGACTCGCGCTGAGCTCGTACGACGAGTTGACCGTCACCGCGTTGGCGGACAGCGCTCTGGAGATCGTCGTGTCGGGGGAGGGGGCGGGCGAGGTGCCGACCGACGCCTCACACCTCGTCGTGCGCTCGATGGCGTACGCCTTCGAGGCCGTCGGCCGTGAGATGCCCGGCATCCGCCTCGAGGCGCACAACACGATTCCACACGGGCGGGGCATGGGATCGTCCGGCGCCGCGGTCGTTGCGGGCCTGCTGGCAGCGAAGGGCCTGCTTGCCGGCGACGTCGAGATCGGTCCCGACGCGCTCCTGCGCCTGGCGACCGAGCTCGAGGGTCACCCCGACAATGTCGCTCCCGCACTGTTCGGCGGATTGACGATCGCGTGGATGGACGAGAACGGTCCGCAGCACAAGAAGCTGCTCGTGCATCGGGGCGTTTCTCCTCTCGTGTTCGTCCCCGACTTCACGATGTCGACCGCCGTCGCTCGGGGCCTCGCGCCCCTGCAGGTGCCCCGCGAGGATGCCGTGTTCAACGTCTCGCGCTCGGCGCTGCTGATCGCGGCACTCACGCAGAGCCCCGAGCTGCTGATGGCCGCCACCGAGGACAAGCTCCACCAGTCGTACCGCGCGCAGGCGATGCCGGCGACCGACGAGCTCGTCCGTGCGCTGCGCGCGCACGGCTTCGCCGCCGTCGTCTCCGGCGCCGGCCCGAGCGTCCTCGTGCTCGCGGACGGCCCGGGGCAGCGTCTGGAGGCGGCGGAGGTCGCGGCATCCGTCACGGACACCCCGTGGGAACCGCGCATGCTCGCCGTCGACGTCAAGGGTGGTACAGTGAGGAACCATACGGAGGGTGCCACGGCGTGACCGTGAATCTGGCCTCCGTCGCAATTCTGCGAACCACCGCATAACCCTCACGTTGCACCATCGCGCGTCTGAGCTAGACGTGCATGCGCGCACGAGAGCGGTAGCGCCTGTCGTGGACGGCGCGATGCGGACGGTATCCGTCCACATGCCTACGAAGGAGAACTCGTGGAGTCCCTCTCCGAGATCCAGACCGAGAACACCGAGAACGTCGAGAGCGCGCAAGCCACCGGCGTCGAGGAGAACACCGCCGAGGCGACCCCGGTCGCCGAGAGCACCGAGACCGCTGAGGTCGAGGCTCCCGCCGAGGAGTCCGCCGCCGCTGCCGCCGAGGCCGTTCAGACCGAGGCCCCCGACGTGGAGGTGCCGTCGGATGCCGAGGCTCCCGCCGCCGCCGAGGTCGAGCCCGCCCCCGTGGAGGCTGAGCCCGCCCCCGTGGAGGCTGAGCCCGCTGCGGCGGAGGCGGCGCCGGTCGTTCCCGAGGAGAAGCCAGCGAAGGCTCCCCGCAAGCGTGCGCCGCGCCGCGCGAAGAGCGCCGACGTCGCGCCCGCTGAGGATGCCGCCACGGACGCGGTGACCGAGACCGCTGCCGCCGCGCAGGACCCGGCAGAGTCCGCCGCTTCGACGCCGACGGCGGCCGACGAGACCCCCGCGGCCGAGGCTGCGGCCGAGACTCCTGCCGCCGACGCCGCCGAGACCGCCGCCGACGCCGCCGAGACCGCCGCCACCGGCGACGCGTCGGGTGCCGAAACGACGGACAGCGCCGCGGCAGACGCGGCAGGCGCCGCCGAGGGCGAGACCCCCAGCCGCAGCCGCTCGCGCAGCCGCAGCCGCAGCCGCAACCGCGGTCAGCGCGGCGAGAACGGCCAGAACGCTCAGGGTGCGCAGAACGCCCAGAACAACGCTCCGGCCGCTCCGGCCGCCGAAGAGAGCGCAGACGGCGACGACGAGCAGGCCCAGGGCCGCGGTCGCCAGCGCAACAAGCGTCGGGGCCCGGCGCAGAACGGCGACGAGTTCGAAACCGAGATCGGCGAGGACGACGTCCTCATCCCGATCGCCGGCATCCTCGACGTCCTCGACAACTACGCTTTCGTGCGCACCACCGGCTACCTGCCGGGGGCGAGCGACGTCTACGTGTCGCTCGGCCAGGTCAAGAAGTACAACCTGCGCAAGGGCGACGCCGTCGTCGGCGCCATCAAGCAGCCGCGCGAGGGCGAGCAGTCCAGCCGCCAGAAGTACAACGCGCTGGTCAAGGTCGACGCCATCAACGGGCTGTCGGTCGACGACGCCGCCGAGCGTGTCGAGTTCGGTAAGCTCACCCCGCTCTACCCGCAGGAGCGCCTGCGCCTGGAGACGGCGCCGGAGAAGCTCACGCAGCGCATCATCGACCTCGTCGCGCCCATCGGAAAGGGCCAGCGCGGCCTCATCGTCGCGCCGCCCAAGGCCGGCAAGACGATCGTGCTGCAGCAGATCGCCAACGCGATCGCGACGAACAACCCCGAGGTCCACCTCATGGTCGTGCTCGTCGACGAGCGTCCCGAAGAGGTCACCGACATGCAGCGGACCGTCAAGGGTGAGGTCATCGCCTCCACCTTCGACCGTCCCGCCGAAGACCACACCACGGTCGCGGAGCTGGCCATCGAGCGCGCGAAGCGCCTCGTCGAGCTCGGCCGCGATGTCGTCGTGCTCCTCGACTCGATCACGCGCCTGGGCCGCGCGTACAACATCTCTGCACCCACGAGCGGCCGCGTGCTCAGCGGCGGCGTCGACGCGTCGGCGCTGTACCCGCCCAAGCGCTTCTTCGGGGCAGCCCGCAACATCGAGAACGGCGGCTCGCTGACCATTCTCGCCACGGCGCTCGTGGAGACCGGCTCGAAGATGGACGAGGTCATCTTTGAGGAGTTCAAGGGCACCGGCAACAGCGAGCTGCGCCTGTCGCGCCAGCTGGCCGACAAGCGGATCTTCCCGGCCGTCGACGTCAACGCGTCCTCGACCCGCCGCGAGGAGATGCTGCTGAACCCCGATGAGGTGAAGATCACCTGGAAGCTGCGTCGCGCCCTCGCCGGCCTCGACCCGCAGCAGGCCCTCGAGGTGGTGCTCGGCAAGCTCAAGGAGACGAGCTCCAACGTCGAGTTCCTCTACCAGATGCAGAACGTGCAGATGAAGTCGGTGTCCACGGCCGGCGGCGGCCACAGCCACGGGCACGAGAACAGCATCCGCTGAGCGGGCTCTTCGTGTTCGAGTCCGTCCAGGCGCTGATCGACGAGCACCGCGCGGTCCAGGAGGAACTCTCCGACCCCGCGGTGCACGCCGATGCCGCGCGCGCCAAGCGCGTCAACCGGCGCTACGCCGAGCTGTCCAGGATCGTCGCGGCCCACGACGCATGGCGGGCGGCGGACGACGACCTCGCGGCGGCGCGTGAACTCGCCCGCGAGGACGACGCTTTCGCCGAGGAGGTCCCGGCGCTCGAAGAACGGGTCGCGGCGGCGCAGGAGAAGCTGCGGCGCCTGCTCATCCCACGCGACCCCGACGATGCGCGCGACGTGATCCTCGAGGTCAAAGCGGGTGAGGGCGGTGCCGAGTCGGCGCTGTTCGCGGCCGATCTGCTGCGGATGTATCTGCAGTACGCGGCATCCATGGGCTGGAAGACCGAGCTGCTGGAGCGCAACGAGTCCGACCTCGGCGGCTACAAGGACGTCCAGGTCGCCATCAAGGGAAGCTCGACCGATCCGGCGCAGGGCGTGTGGGCCCACCTCAAGTACGAGGGCGGCGTGCACCGCGTGCAGCGGGTTCCCGCGACCGAGTCGCAGGGGCGCATCCACACCTCGACGACCGGGGTGCTGGTCTTCCCGGAGGTCGACGAGCCCGAAGAGGTGCAGATCGACGCCAACGACCTGAAGATCGACGTGTTCCGCTCCTCGGGACCGGGGGGACAGTCGGTCAACACGACCGACTCCGCCGTGCGCATCACGCACCTTCCGAGCGGCATCGTCGTCTCGATGCAGAACGAGAAGAGCCAGCTGCAGAACCGCGAGGCGGGCATGCGCGTACTGCGTGCGCGACTGCTCGCGAAGCAGCAGGAGGAGCGGGATGCCGCGGCATCCGACGCCCGTCGTTCGCAGATCCGGGGGATGGACCGTTCGGAGCGCATCCGCACGTACAACTTCCCCGAGAACCGCATCGCGGACCACCGCACGGGCTACAAGGCCTACAACCTCGATCAGGTGATGGACGGGGCGCTCGGCCCGCTCATCGAGTCGGCGATCGCCGCCGACGAAGAGGCGCGACTCGCGGCGCTGGGCGCCGACTGACCCCCGCGGACGGATCGAGGCTCGCAGGGGCGCTACGCTCGCGTCATGATCACGTTCCTGCTGCGAGCCGCCGTCTTTCTCGCCTCCGCTGCGGTCGGCCTCATCGTCGCCGACATCGTGCTGCCGGGCTTCAGCAGCGATTGGCGCAGCCCGGTGGGGTTCATTCTCGTGATCGTCATCTTCGCCGTGCTGCAGAGCGTCCTCGCGCCGTGGTTGGCCCGGGTGGCGCAGAGAAACGCTCCCGCCTTCCTCGGAGGCATCGGGATCGTCGCGCCGATGATCGTCTGGGTCGTCACCGCGATCGCGGCGTTCCTGTTGCCGGCTGTGCTGCTGAAGAAGAAGGTCCAGGACCGGCGCGAGAGCTGAGGCGCCGGGGCCGGCGGTGGTGGCGGCGCGGTGGTCCTCGTCCCACTTTCGGTGACCGTTGTCCCCTTTGCTGCGGCGAGTGTCCCGGAAGGTGCTGTTGTGGCGGCGTGTCGCCAGCGTTTTGTGGGACATGGACGGCGGGCCGGCGTTCGCCACCACCGGCATCCGCACCGTCATCGCTACTCGGCACCCCACGCCGCCACCCGTAGCAGCGGCCATCACCCGCATCGCCACCCGGCGCGCGTCTCAGATGAAGTACTCGGGCGTCGTCAGCAGCGCGCGCGTCTCTTCCCCTGCGCGGCGGGAGCGAGCCGTGGCGGGGACGCCGACCAGCACGGAATCCGCGGGAGCATCGCGAGTGACCACGGCATTGGCGCCGACGACCGAGCCGGCGCCGATCGTGATCGGGCCGAGGATCTTCGCTCCCGCGCCGACCGCGACGCCGTCACCGAGGGTGGGGTGCCGCTTACCGGCGTCGCGTGTGCGTCCGCCCAGCGTCACGCCGTGGTAGAGCATCACGTCGTCGCCGATCTCGGCGGTCTCACCGATCACCACGCCCATGCCGTGATCGATGAAGAAGCGGCGGCCGATCGTCGCGCCGGGGTGGATCTCCACTCCCGTCACCCACCGCGCCGCCTGGGAGAGAGCCCGCGCGGCGAAGCGCCACCCGCGACGCCACAGCGCGTGCGCGACGCGGTAGATCCAGATGGCGTGCAGACCGGAGTACAGAACCGCGATCTCCGCTGCGCCGCGGGCTGCGGGGTCTCTCAGCTTCGCGGCCGCGATGTCTTCACGGACGCGTGCGAAGGCCCCGAGCCGCGGCGCAGCGGTATCGGTAGAGGTGCCACTCACGCGGGGGATCAGTCCTCGCGCAGGTGCTCGTAGAGCGCGGTGGAGAGGTAGCGCTCGCCGAAGGAGGGGATGATCACGACGATGTTCTTGCCCTCGGCCTCCGGACGCGCGGCGATCTGCAGGGCTGCCCAGATGGCGGCGCCCGACGAGATGCCGACCAGGATCCCCTCGGTGGTCGCCACCTCTCGTGCCACGCGGATGGCGTCGTCGAACTCGACATCCACGACCTCGTCGATCACGCCCTGGTCGAGGATCTCCGGAATGAAGTTGGGACCGATGCCCTGGATCTTGTGGGGTCCGGGGGTTCCCTTGGTCAACAGCGGGGAGTCGGCGGGCTCGACGGCGATGACCTTCGCCTCGGGCACGCGCTCCTTGAGGACCTGGCCGACACCCGTGATGGTTCCGCCGGTGCCGATGCCGGCGACGAAGTAGCTGATCTCCCCGTCGGTGTCGCGGAGGATCTCCTCCGCCGTCGTCTTGCGGTGGATGGCGGGGTTCGCCTCGTTCGCGAACTGCTTGGCCAGGACCGCGCCCGGCGTGGCGGCGGCGATCTCCTCGGCCTTCGCGACCGCGCCCTTCATCCCGAGTGCGGGCTCGGTGAGCACGAGCTCCGCTCCGTATGCCTTCAGGAGCATGCGGCGCTCGACCGACATCGATGCCGGCATCGTGAGGATGACCTTGTAGCCGCGTGCGGCGCCGACCATCGCCAGTGCGATGCCGGTGTTGCCGCTCGTGCCCTCGACGATCGTGCCGCCGGGCTGCAGTGCACCGGAGGCTTCGGCCGCATCGACGATGGCGATGCCCAGACGGTCCTTCACGGAGGACGCGGGGTTGTAGAACTCGAGCTTGGCGAGCACCGTGCCGGGCAGGCCCTCGCTGATGCGGTTCAGGCGCACCAGTGGGGTGTTGCCGAATGCGCTCGTGATGTCGGAGTGGATGCCGGACATGGCTTGCCTTTCGTGCGGGGCGGGTGTCGCCGGGTCGCGCGTTCGTGCGCTCCCTCGTCAGCGTGTCGAACCAGCCTAAGCGTCGCCTGTATTCCCGAGTCGAATGTGACGAATCTTCACGGTGGGTGCGGGGCTCCCGCGGCGGGTCCGAGCGCTCGCGGCTAGGGTGGAGAAGCTGATGACCTCTCCGCCTGTCTCCGGCCCGCCTGCCGACCTGTCCGCGCTGCTGCGCGCCGCGTCGGCGACCCTCGCCGCCGCGGGCGTCCCCACGCCCGACGTCGATGCCGAGTTGCTCGCCGCCCATGTGCTCTCCCTTCCGCGGGGTGAACTGCTCGCCGCTGCTCTGCGCGGCGATCGGGCTCCGGACGATACCGCGGCGTTCGACGAGCTCATCCGCCGCCGTGCGACGAGGGAGCCTCTCCAGCACCTCATCGGCGTCGCACCGTTCCGCCATCTGGAACTGCGCGTCGGGCCCGGGGTGTTCGTCCCGCGTCCCGAGACGGAGATGGTCGCCCAACTCGCGATCGACGCGTTGCGTGCCGTGCCGGATGCCGCGCCCATCGCCGTTGACCTCGGGACGGGATCCGGGGCGATCGCCCTGGCAATGGCGACCGAGGTTCCGCACGCGCGCGTGCACGCCGCCGAGAACGCCGTCGACGCGTATGTCTGGGCGAAGGAGAACTTCGCGGCCCACGCCCCCCAGGCGCGACTCGCGTTCATCGACCTCGCCGATGCCTTCCGCGAACTCGACGGCACGGTCGCGGTGCTGGTGTCCAATCCGCCCTACGTTCCCGATGCCGCCATCCCGCGTGACCCGGAGGTACGACACTGGGACCCTCCGAGCGCCCTCTATGGCGGAGCGGATGGCCTGGACGTCGTCCGAGTGCTCTCCGAGGTCGGGCTGCGCCTGCTGCGTTCGGGCGGAACACTCGTGATCGAGCACGGAGAGTGGCAGGGGGCGCCGATCCGTGCGCTCCTGGACGCGGCCGGGTGGCGGGCGTGCGCCACGCATCCGGACCTCACCCTGCGCGACCGGGCGACGACGGCCGTACGTCCCTGACCGCTGCGGTCGTTGAGCGATCCGAGCCGCTCGAAACGTAGACTGGTGGGGATATGTCTGAGTTCTTCGACGCACGCGACGCCGAGCAGCTGCTTCCCGGGCTGCGCAAGGCGCGCCAGGCCATCGGTCGCGGCGAGCTCATCGTGATGCCGACGGACACGGTCTACGGCATCGCCGCCGATGCCTTCAGCGCCAGCGCCGTCGCGGCTCTCCTCGCCGCCAAGGGTCGCGGGAGGCAGTCGCCGCCCCCCGTGCTCGTTGCCGGTCTGTCGACCATGCGCGCGCTCGTGGCCGAGGTGCCAGCCCCCGTGGAACGGCTCGTCGAGGAGTTCTGGCCCGGGGGACTGACGATCGTCCTACCGTCGCAGCCCTCGCTGTCATGGGATCTGGGTGACACCCACGGTACCGTCGCGGTGCGCATGCCTGCCGATCGCATCGCGCTCGAGCTGTTGGAGGACTGCGGGCCGCTCGCGGTCTCCAGCGCCAACCTCACGGGCAAGGCCGCGGCCGTCGACGCGCACAACGCCTACAACATGCTGCGTGACAGTGTCGCGGTGTATCTGGACGGCGGCCCCTCCACGCACGGCGTCGCTTCGACGATCGTGGACGCGACCGGACTGGTCGGCGCCGGCGATCGTCCCGTCCGGGTCCTGCGTGAGGGCGCCGTGTCGCGCGCGCGCCTGCGCGAGGTGCTCGGTGACCTGCTCGAACCCGATCCCGAACCGCTCCACGACGCCTCCGCGTCATGAGGTTCTATCTGCTCACCGTCCTGCTGACGGGCGCGGCGACGCTCGCCTTCACGTGGGCGGTGTGGCGGATCGGCATGCGCTTCAAGCTCTATCCCGAGATCCGCGAGCGCGACGTGCACACCACACCCAAGCCGCGCGTCGGCGGCGTCGCGATGTTCCTCGGCGTGCTCGTCGCCTTCGCGCTGTCGTCGCAGATCCCGTACTTCTCCATCTTCTGGGCCGATCCCGCCGTGATCTGGTCGCTGCTGGGCGCCTCCGCACTGATCGTCGTCGTGGGCGTCGCCGACGACCTCTTCGACCTGGACTGGATGATCAAGCTCGGGGCGCAGTTCCTCGCCGCCGGCATCGTCGTCGGCTTCGGCGGCATCCAGATCTTCTTCATCCCCTTCGGACAGCAGTTCGTCGTGTCGAGCTTCGCCAGCTTCGCGATGTCGGTCGTCGCCATCGTCATCGTGATGAACGCGGTCAACTTCATCGACGGCCTCGACGGCCTCGTCGCCGGTGTCGCTCTCATCTCCAACGCCGTCTTCTTCGTCTACTCGTATCTCGTCGCCCGCGATACCGGCGCGTCGAGTTACTCGAGCCTGGCATCGTTCATCGCCGTGGCCCTCATCGGAGTGTGCATCGGGTTCCTTCCCCTCAACTGGAATCCGTCGAAGCTGTTCATGGGCGACTCCGGAGCGCTGCTGCTCGGCCTTCTCATGGCGTCGTCGGCGATCGTGTTCACGGGCAACCTGCCGCCGGCGCTGCTGGGCGACAACGACGTGTTCGGGCGCTCACAGCTTCTGGGCGCGTTCATCCCGATCCTGCTGCCCGTGGTCGTCGTGCTGCTGCCGCTGCTCGATTTCGGCATGGCGATCGTCCGCCGGATGGCGCGCGGCAAGTCCCCCTTCTCACCCGATCGCAAGCACCTGCATCACCGCATGCTCGATATGGGACACAGTGACCGTGATGCCGTGCTCATCTTCTACGCGTGGACCGCCGTCGTCTCGGTGGGCGTGCTGCTCATGTACATCGGCACGACCCAGGCGTGGCCGGGTGACTACTGGATCGGCGTCGTGTTCGTGCTCATCGGCGTCGCGGCCTGCCTCGTCGTCACCCTGCAGCCGTCCGTGCGTCCGCCCGCGTCACCGACCGGTGCCGCCACGTTGTCCGATCCGACCCCGAGGAATCCATGACCTCCCTCTCCAGCACCCCCGTCCTGCGCACCACGCTGCTGTGGTCGGCGGCGGCCACGGCCGCGCTCGCCGTCGCCGGCGCGATCGTCGGCTTCGCCGTCGCCGGGCCCTCCGGACTGTGGAGCGCGATCGTCGCGATCGTGCTGGCCGCCGTGTTCCTCGGCTTCACCGCCGGGACCATCCTCATCGCGAACCGGTGGTACGGCGACGCGCTCTACGTGCCGATCTTCTTCGGCGCCGTCATGGGCGGCTGGCTCCTGAAGTTCGTCGTCTTCCTGGTCGTGCTGTTCCTGCTGAGGGGACAGTCGTGGCTCAACCCCGGAGTCTTCTTCGTGGCGCTGGTGGTCAGTGTGGTCGCTTCCCTCGTCATCGACGCGGTCGTCATGACCCGGATGCGCATCCCCGCCGTCAGCGACGTGACGCTGCCCACCCTTGCGGATATCGCCGACGAGGCGCGTCAGCCGGCACCGCCGGAGGAGGGGGATGCCGCGAGCGGTACGTCGCACGCGGACGATAACGCCCCGCGGGGCTGATAGGCTGTCTCTGCGCCCGTTCGCGCTCCGCGAAACGCGTGCGCAGTGACGCTCACACCGACCATCGTCGCCCCGGATCACTCCGGTGCCCCGAAGCTGGAGCCAGCGCTGTTTACCCAAGCTGCGACACTGATCGCCAAGACCGCCGAAGACGGCGGCTTCCACGGCCCGTCCATCGATGACTTCTTCCCGGACGTCCTTTTCAGCGTCCTGGGTGTCCCGGTCACGCGGATCCACCTCATCCAGTTCATCGCGACGATCGGTCTCGTGCTCTTCCTGTGGCTCGGCACTCGCCGTATGCGGGTGGTTCCGGGTCGGTTCCAGAGCATCGCGGAGATGGGCCTCGACTTCGTGCGGGTCAACATCGCCGAAGACCTGCTGGGCAAGAAGGACGGCCAGCGGTTCCTGCCGATCCTGACGACCATGTTCTTCATGATCCTGTTCTTCAACATCACAGGAATCATCCCGTTCATGAACCTGGCGGGCACGAGCATCATCGCCGTCCCGCTCATGCTGGCGGTCATCAGCTACGTCACGTTCATCTACGCCGGGATCAAGAAGAGCCCCAAGAACTTCTTCAAGAACGCCCTGTTCCCCTCGGGCGTGCCCCCGTTCCTGTACATCATCGTCACGCCGCTCGAGTTCCTCTCGACGTTCATCATCCGACCCGTCACCCTGACGCTGCGACTGCTGATGAACATGATCGTCGGACACCTGATGCTCGTCCTGTTCTTCTCAGCGACGCAGTTCTTCCTCATCACCCTCGGTGGCTGGTGGTCGGCTCTGGCGGCGGGTTCGCTCGCCTTCGGTCTCGCCTTCACGCTGTTCGAGATCCTGGTGGCCTTCCTCCAGGCGTACGTCTTCACCATCCTCACCGCGGTCTACATCCAGCTCGCGGTCGCAGAAGAGCACTGAGCGGGAGCGGCTTCCGCCTCTCCCACCCAACCCCGAAAGGAAACACCCCGTGGACGCAATTACGGTTCTCGCCGAGCTCAAGGGCAACGTCGCGACGATGGGCTACGGCCTCGCCGCCATCGGCCCCGCCATCGGCGTGGGCATCGTCGTCGGCAAGACGATCGAGGGCGTCGCCCGTCAGCCCGAGCTGGCCGGTCGACTGCAGGTCCTGATGTGGATCGGTATCGCCTTCACCGAGGCGCTCGCCTTCATCGGCATCGCCGCCGGCTTCATCTTCGTCTGATCGCCCGCACCAGTTCTTAAGGAGACAGGATGCGCAATCTTGTCGCGTACGCCGCGGAGGAAACGGGTCACAACCCGCTCATCCCCGCCTGGTACGACATCATCTGGTCGGGTGTCTGCTTCATCGTCATCCTCATCGTCGTGTGGAAGGTCGCCCTCCCCAAGATGAAGGTGCTGCTGGATCAGCGCGCCGCCGCCATCGAAGGCAACATCGCCAAGGCCGACGAGGCCCAGCGAAAGGCCGAAGCCGCTCTTGAGGAGTACACGGCGCAGCTCGCCGAGGCTCGCAAGGAGGCCGGCGAGATCCGTGACGCCGCCCGCGAGGACGGCAAGAAGATCGTCGCCGAGGCCAAAGAGACGGCATCCGCCGAGGCCGCGCGCCTCACCGCCACCGCGCACACGCAGATCGAGGCGGAGCGTCAGTCGGCGCTCGTGTCGCTGCGCAGTGAGGTCGGCACCCTGGCGCTCGACCTGGCCAGTGGTGTCATCGGCGAGTCGCTGACCGACGACGCCAAGGCGAAGGGCGTCGTGGACCGCTTCCTCGCCGACCTCGAGAAGGCGAAGTAATGGGCAGCGCGACCACTCAGGCACTGGCGACGACCACGGCGGAGCTGACGACGGCGAACGTGGGGGACCTCACGGTCGCTCGCGAGCTGTTCTCGGCCGCGCGCGAGATCGCCGACTCGGCGCAGCTGAGCGGCGCGCTCTCCTCGTGGGGCGCGCCCGCTGAGGCGCGCGCACAGGTCGCCAAGGCCGTCTTCGCCGGGTACAGCCCCGTTGCGGTCCAGCTGCTGAGCTCCGCGGTCTCGCAGCGCTGGTCCTCCACGGAGGATCTCGTCTCGGGCATCGAGGAGCTCGCGATCCGCGCGGCCGCGATCGGTGCCCCGTCGACCGATGTCGAAGGCGAGCTGTTCCAGCTCGTCGGCGTCGTCGCCGCCAACCCGGAACTCGAGCTCGCGCTCGGCAGTCGGCTCGGCGACGCTGCGGCCAAGGGCGCTCTCATCGAGAAGCTGCTGGGCGGCCGGGCGGGAGAGGCGACGGTACTCGTCGCGTCGCAGCTCGTGCAGCAGCCCCGTGAGCGTCGGGTGCGCTTCCTCCTGAACCGCGCACTGCATCTGGTCGCAGACCAGCGCGGCAAGAAGGTCGCGACCGTGCGGGTGGCGGGCCCGCTGGATGCCGCGCAGCAGGAGCGCCTCGCGGGCGCGCTCAGCACCCGATACGGCGCCGACGTCACGGTCAACGTGGTCGTCGATCCCGAGGTGCTCGGCGGTATGCGCGTGGAGATCGGTGACGACGTCATCGACGGCACCGTCTCCTCTCGAATCAACGACTTGCGCCAGCGCCTCGCTGGCTAGAACAGAAGGAACACCATGGCAGATCTGACCATCAGCCCCGACGTCATCCGTGACGCGCTGAAAGACTTCGTCGCCGCTTACGAGCCCACCGGCGCCGCCGCCACCGAGGTCGGCACGGTCGTCGACGCCGCCGACGGCATCGCCCACGTCGAGGGTCTTCCCGGCGTCATGGCCAATGAGCTCGTGCGGTTCGAGAACGGCGTCGAGGGTCTGGCGCTGAACCTGGACGAGAACGAGATCGGTGTCGTCGTGCTCGGCGAGTTCTCCGGCATCGAGGCAGGCCAGAAGGTCACCCGCACCGGCGAGGTTCTCTCCGTCGCCGTCGGCGATGGCTACCTCGGGCGCGTCGTCGACCCGCTGGGCAACCCCATCGACGGACTCGGCGAGATCGCGACCGAGGGCCGCCGCGCCCTCGAGCTGCAGGCCCCCGGCGTCATGCAGCGTAAGAGCGTGCACGAGCCCATGCAGACCGGCATCAAGGCCATCGACGCGATGATCCCCGTCGGACGTGGCCAGCGTCAGCTGATCATCGGCGACCGCCAGACCGGCAAGACCGCGATCGCGATCGACACGATCATCAACCAGAAGGCCAACTGGGAGTCGGGCGACGTCAACAAGCAGGTGCGCTGCATCTACGTCGCGATCGGTCAGAAGGGCTCGACGATCGCCTCCGTCAAGGGTGCGCTCGAGGATGCCGGTGCGATGGAGTACACGACGATCGTCGCGGCCCCGGCATCCGACCCGGCCGGCTTCAAGTACCTCGCCCCGTACACCGGCTCGGCCATCGGTCAGCACTGGATGTACGGCGGCAAGCACGTCCTGATCATCTTCGACGACCTGTCGAAGCAGGCCGAGGCCTACCGTGCCGTGTCGCTGCTGCTGCGCCGCCCGCCGGGCCGCGAGGCGTACCCCGGTGACGTCTTCTACCTCCACTCGCGTCTGCTGGAGCGTTGCGCCAAGCTGAGCGACGAGCTGGGTGCGGGATCGATGACGGGTCTGCCCATCATCGAGACCAAGGCCAACGACGTCTCGGCGTACATCCCGACCAACGTGATCTCCATCACGGACGGCCAGATCTTCCTGCAGTCCGACCTGTTCAACGCCAACCAGCGCCCCGCGGTCGACGTGGGTATCTCGGTCTCTCGCGTCGGCGGTGACGCCCAGGTGAAGTCGATCAAGAAGGTCTCCGGAACGCTCAAGCTCGAGCTGGCCCAGTACCGCTCGCTCGAGGCGTTCGCGATGTTCGCCTCCGACCTGGACGCGGCCTCGCGCCGCCAGCTCGAGCGTGGTGCCCGTCTGACCGAGCTGCTCAAGCAGCCCCAGTACGACCCGTACCCCGTCGAGGAGCAGGTCGTCTCGATCTGGGCCGGCACCAACGGCAAGCTCGACACGATCGCGGTCGAGGATGTGCTCCGTTTCGAGCGCGACCTTCTCGACTACCTCAAGCGCAACACGACCATCCTGGACACGCTGCGTGACACCAACGTGCTCGACGACGCCACCGTCGCAGAGCTCACCAAGGTCACCGACGAGTTCATCCTGGAGTTCCAGGGCGGCAAGGGCCAGGCGATCAACAAGCCGGGTCACGAAGAGGTCGCCGCCGCGCACGAGGAGGACGTGAACCAGGAGCAGATCGTCAAGGGTCGTCGCGGCTGAGGCCGGGCGCAATCTGAGACCGAGAACTCATGGGAGCACAACTCAGGGTCGCAGAAGATCGCTTCTGCTCAGACGACCAAGAAGATCACGAAGGCGATGGAACTCATCGCGGCTTCGCGCATCCAGAAGGCGATGGCGCGCGTGCGCGCATCCTCGCCCTTCGCGCGGGCCGTGACGCGAGCCGTCTCCGCCGTGGCGACGCATTCGAACGTGCAGCACCCGCTGACGACCGAGCGCGAGACGATCCGCCGGTCGGCGGTCGTCATCTTCGCCTCGGACCGGGGCCTGGCGGGCGCGTTCAACTCGCAGATCCTGCGCGAGGGGCTGCAGCTCGGCGAGCTGCTGCGTTCGCAGGGCAAGGAGGTCGAGTACTTCCTCGTCGGGCGCAAGGCAGTGGGCTACTTCCAGTTCCGTCGGATGGCATCGGCAGGGGAGTGGGTGGGTGACACCGACACGCCGCACTTCAACACGGCGGAGCAGATCGCCGGCGCCCTTCTGGACGCCTACGACCGCGGCGGCCAGGAGCAGGGCGGCGTCGACGAGATCCACCTCGTGTTCAACCGCTTCGTCAGCATGATGACGCAGGAGCCGCAGACCGTGCGTCTGCTGCCCCTGGAAGTCGTCGAGGCCGACGAGGTCGTCGAGTCCGCCGGAGCGAGCAGTCAGGTCTATCCGCTGTACGAGTTCGAGCCCAGCCCCGAGGTCGTGCTCGACGCTCTGCTGCCGGTGTACGTGCAGAGCCGCGTGTTCAACGCGCTTCTGCAGTCGTCGGCCGCGAAGCACGCTGCGACCCAGAAGGCGATGAAGAGCGCCAGCGACAACGCCGACAAGCTCATCACCGACTACACCCGCCTGCGCAACAACGCGCGTCAGGCCGAGATCACTCAGCAGATCGCCGAGATCGTCGGCGGC